>CASEGD010000157.1 GCA_949287345.1 uncultured Phascolarctobacterium sp.
GGCACGCCGGGCATGGCGGTTACTTACGCCAAGCAGCAGAAGATACGCACCACGGCGCTGCACTACCTGCAGCAGCACGGGGGCTACAACAACATAAGCTTTGATGTAATAGAAATTTTAGCAGATGACGGCAAGGCAAAACTGCGCCATCTGCCAAATTGTTTTTAGGGGGTTTTTATGTACGCGAAAACGTATGGCGAAACTGTTTGTGGTATTAACGGCGAAGAAATTACCGTTGAGGTGGATATTTCCAACGGCCTGCCGGGCTTTGATATAGTCGGGCTGCCTGATACGGCGGTGAAGGAATCGCGCGAGCGCGTAAAGGCGGCGCTGAAAAATTCAGGGCTTATCTTTCCGATGACGCGCATTACGGTAAACCTTGCACCTGCCGATTTGCGCAAGGACGGCAGCAGCCTTGATTTGCCGATTGCCGTGGGTATTTTAACGGCGGCGGGCAGCCTGATGCAGGAGGAAACAGATGGCAAAATTTTTGTGGGCGAGCTTGCTCTTGACGGCAGTATCCGTCAGGTAACGGGCGTTTTGCCGATGATTTTATATGCCAAAGAACATGGCTGGCGCGAGATTTACATTCCGCAGGGCAATGCCAGCGAGGGTGAACTGGTGGACGGCATTGACGTTTACACGCCGCAGAATCTGGGTGAACTGGTAAGCCATTTGAAGGGGCAGGAGCGTTTGCCGAAGCTGCCCAAAACGCAGCTGAACGCAGACTGCGTTAACGCTTACGATGTTGACTTTGCCGAAGTGCGCGGGCAGCAGGTGGTTAAGCGTGCGCTGGAAATTGCGGCGGCAGGCGGGCACAACGTGCTGATGGTAGGCGCGCCCGGCAGCGGCAAAACCATGCTGGCACGCCGTTTGCCGACTATTTTGCCGCCAATGACGGAGGACGAAATTCTGGAAGTTACCAAAATTTACAGCATCGCCGGTTTGCTGAACGGCAAAAAACAAATCGTGCTGGAGCGTCCGTTCCGCAGCCCGCACCATACCGTATCCGCCAGCGCGCTGATTGGCGGCGGCAGCATACCGCGCCCGGGCGAAGTAACTTTGGCGCATAACGGCGTACTGTTTTTGGACGAGTTACCGGAGTTTTCGCGCGCTACGCTGGAAGTTCTGCGCCAACCGTTGGAGGACGGAGTGGTGACAATCAGCCGCGTGCAGGCAAGCATGTCTTTCCCCGCGAATATAATCCTCATAAGCGCACAGAACCCATGCCCATGCGGCTGGAATGGAACGCGGGATAAAGTGCATGAGTGTACCTGCAAGCCGCACGAGATAGAACGCTACAACCGCAAAATTTCCGGACCGCTGCTTGACCGTATCGACATTCAGGTCAGTGTGCCGCGTCTGGAATATGATGACTTAAAGGATAAAGCCGCCGGTGAAAGTTCGGCGCAAATCCGCAGCCGCGTGGTGAAGGCACGCGATATCCAGCGCAAGCGGTTTGAAGGCAGCGGCGTACACTGCAACGCGCAGATGAACAAAAAGCAGCTTAACGAATTTTGCAAAATGCAGCCGCAGGCAGAGGCGATGCTTGGTAAATATTTTACTGCGCTGGGTTTAAGCGCCCGCACGCACGACCGCATTATTAAAGTGGCGCGTACCATTGCCGATTTGGCAGGCAGTGAGGAAATCAGCGCCGCGCATATTGCCGAAGCGATACAATTACGCACCAGCGTGCAGCGATAAGCAATATTTTTAAAAATATAAACATTTTACTGCTATTTATGGTACAATAAAAAAGTGATAAAATGCAGCCCCGAAAGAGGAGGAATACCAATGCGTATAGTTGTAACAATCGTAGGCAAAGACAGAGTAGGCATTATCGCGCGCGTCAGCAATGTGCTGGCCGAGCATAACATCAACATTTTGAACATTAACCAGAACATTATGGACGGCTTTTTCAACATGGTATTGATTGCCAATATGGAAAATGCCGACCTGCAGCTTGATAAATTAAAAGACGTATTTACCGCGCTCGGCGAGGAGCTTGGCGTGGAAGCCCGCGTGCAGAGCGAAGAAATTTTTACCGCCATGCACCGCATTTAGGAGGGCGCGCCAATGTTTGAAATTAAGGACGTTTTGGAAACCACGCGCATGATTACCCAAAACAATCTGGACGTGCGTACCATCACCATGGGCATCAGCCTGCGTGACTGCGCGCACCCGGATATTAAAGTAACGGCGCAGAAAATTTACGATAAAATTACCAAAAAGGCAGAGAACCTTGTTAAAGTAGGGCAGGAGCTGGAAACCGAACTCGGCGTGCCCATTATCAACAAGCGCGTATCCGTTACGCCAATCGCCATTGTGGGCGAAAGCTGCGACGCCGAAAGCTATGTGCCGTTGGCGAAAGCGCTGGACGAAGCTGGACGTACTATCGGCGTTGACTTTGTCGGCGGATTTTCCGCGCTGGTGGATAAAGGCTATACCAACGGCGACCGCAAGCTGATTGCATCCATTCCGGAAGCACTGGCAGAAACGCAGATTGTATGCTCGTCCGTCAGCGTCGGCTCTACCAAATGCGGCATCAACATGGACGCCGTTGCCGAAATGGGGCGCATTGTCAAACAGACGGCTGACCTTACGGCAGACCGTGACGCTATCGGCTGCGCCAAGCTGGTAATTTTCTGTAATGCCGTGCAGGATAACCCGTTTATGGCAGGCGCGTTCCACGGCGTAACCGAACCGGAAAGCGTTATTAACGTCGGCGTCAGCGGCCCGGGCGTAGTTAAACATGCGCTGGAAGCTGTGCGCGGTGCAGATGTAGGCACCGTTGCCGAAACGATTAAAAAGACGGCGTTTAAAATTACCCGCGTCGGCCAGCTGGTTGCGCAGGAGGCAGCACGCCGCCTGAACACGCAGTTCGGCATTATCGACCTGTCGCTTGCGCCTACACCGGCAGTCGGCGACAGCGTTGCGCATATTTTAGAAGAAATCGGCCTTGAAAGCACCGGCGGCCCCGGAACGACGGCGGCGCTGGCCATGCTTAA
>CASEGD010000158.1 GCA_949287345.1 uncultured Phascolarctobacterium sp.
GCTTCGCTGGCGGAGCTGGCGCGCATTATGAGCGGCAAAATTACCAAATCCGGCCTTAACCACAGGCTGAAAAAATTACAGCAGATTGCAAAGGAAATGGGACTGGAAATAAATGAAAATCCTAAAGAGTAAATGGCTGAAAATTGTGCTGGCGGTGCTTGTTATCGCCGTGGCGGCAGCTTATAAACCGCTTTACGACGGCTACACGGAATACCGCAAAACGGCAGTGCCCGTGCTGGAATACCATTCTGTCGGCGGCAGCAGCGACTGGCCTGCGGAGATAATTATAAATAAAGACGCGTTTGAACAGCAGCTTGCCTACCTGCAAAAAAACGGCTACCGCATGATAAGCATGGAACAGATGATTGCCGGTTTTAAAAATAACGAGGATTTGGGCAAGGCCGTGGTGCTGACTTTTGACGACGGCTACATGGATAACTACACCAATGTGTTCCCGCTGCTGCAAAAATACGGCGCCAACGCTTCGTTTTTTATCGTGCAGTCCAAAATCGGCAAGCCCAACTACATGGGGCACGATGAAATTATGGATTTAATCCGCGCAGGCAACGATTTGGGTTCGCACACCATCAACCACCACATCCTGACGGATATCGACCCCAAATATTTTGCGTGGGAGCTTTCAAGTTCCAAATTCTTTTTGAAAAAAGAGTTTGATATGTACTATGTGCATTTGCTTTCGTATCCTAACGGCCAGTACGACGATGAAGTCATCGCCGCTTCCCAAAAATACGGCTACAACTATGCCGTTACGGGCAAAAACGGCGCCGTCGATAAAAACTGGGTGCTGAACCATCCGATGGAAATCGGGCGCGTAATTGTTAAGGGCGACATGGACGAAAAAGCTTTTGCCAATAAGCTGGAACGCTCGTATCTTTTGGGCTATTTAAAAAGCGTAGTGTTCGGCAGCCTGTTTTTTTACTGATAAGGCTTGCGGATTTGCGCAAAACACGGTACAATAAAATAAATAATGATTTTTTGGAGGAATGAACGATGAAAAAACACATTACTACCGTAAATAAAGCAATGCTCAACAAAACCTTAAGAACCGGCGGCTGCGGCGAATGCCCGGCATCCTGCCAGTCTGCATGCAAAACTTCCTGCACCGTTGGCAACCAGGTTTGCGAACACAAATAATCCTTTTGGGATAATTTAAGCAAAACTTTTACAGCTCCCTGTTTTGCAGGGGGCTGTTTTATGCTTTGAAAGGTGGAATTTGATGCTGATACATAAAATGCGCCTTGACGATTACAAGGCTGTGCTGGACGTTAACAGCGGCGCGGTGCATCTGGTGGACGATTTGATTTACGACCTGCTGGATGTTTTTAACGGCGACAACGGCGAAGAAGCAATCGCTGCCATGAAAGACCGTTATGACGAAGCCGAACTGCGCGAGGCTGTGGAAGAACTGACGGAACTGAAAAACGAAGGGCTTTTGTTCAGCCCTGAATTTGAAGTACCGCCTACCTTCAGTGAAACGCCAGTATTAAAATCACTTTGCCTGCATATCGCGCACGACTGCAACCTGCGCTGCGGCTACTGCTTTGCCGGCACCGGCGATTTTGGCGGCTGCCGCGCGCTGATGAGCAAGGAAGTTGCCGAAAAAGCGGTTGAATTTGCCATCACCGGCAGCAAAAAACGCCACAATCTGGAACTGGATTTGTTTGGCGGTGAGCCGCTGATGAACTGGCCCGTGGTAGAGCACGTTATCAACTATGTACGCCGCCGCGAAAAGGAAGCCGGCAAAAACATCAAGCTGACGCTGACTACCAACGGCACGCTGCTTAATGATGACAACATTAAATTTTTAAACGATAACCGCGTAATGCTGGTTTTAAGCCTTGACGGCAAAAAGGAAACGCACGACAGAATGCGTCCGTTCCCGAACCATACCGGCAGCTACGACGCCGCTGTGCGAGGATTCAAAAAGGTAATCGAAAGCCGCAACGGCAAAAACTACTATCTGCGCGGCACCTATACGCATTACAACACGCATTTCTGCGAAGACACGCTTGATATGACGAAAATCGGTAAGGAAATTTCCGTAGAGCCGGTTGTCGGTACTGATGAGCCGTATGTGCTGACCGAAGAAGATTTGCCTGTTCTGTACGAAGAATACGACAAACTGGCGCGCGCATACCTGCAAAAACGCCACGAAGGCGACCCGTTTGACTTCTTCCACTTCAACGTGGCGCTGGATAACGGTCCGTGCGTTGCCAAAAGGCTGGCAGGCTGCGGCGCGGGGCATGAATATTTTGCCATCACGCCGGAAGGCGACATTTACCCCTGCCACCAGTTTGTAGGGCGCGAGCAGTATAAACTTGGCATGCTGGATACCGGCGTTGTTAAACCGGAGCTGGTGCAGAAGTTCCGCCATACCCATGTTATGACGAAACCCGCCTGCCGCGAATGCTGGGCAAGGTTCTTCTGCAGCGGCGGCTGCCACGCCAACGCGGATTTAATTAACGGTGATATCACCATTCCGTATGAATACGGCTGCAAATTGCAGAAAAAACGCCTTGAATGCGCCATTATCCTGCAGGCAATTTTAACTGCCGAAGCGCAGCAGGGCGAGGATAACCGTCCGCATATCACCAATTTTAAATTTGAAACCGAATAACAATAAAAAGTATAAGAGGTTTGCAAAATTTTTGCTGCAAACCTCTTGCTTTTTGCGGTAAAATCTGCTATCATACTTAATACAGTCTATTGCATAACTCAGATTTAACAAACGCCTGAAAATTTTTCAAAAGAAATTAAAAAAGCGCTTGACAAACCTGAAAAAGTGTAATAAACTATACAAGTCGCCGGAAAACGGCAGCACCTTGAAAACTGAACAAGAACCAAGTTAAAAGCGAATGTGCGGGCGAGTTTCCTTAAAGCGAAAGCGGAGAGGAAGCGAGCCAAAACAAACAAAATTCTGGATTAAATAATTAAGAGCCAATCGG
>CASEGD010000159.1 GCA_949287345.1 uncultured Phascolarctobacterium sp.
TGGCGCTGCCGATATTTGCGTTTGTAATGTTTATTGTTTATTACCTTGCCGTTACTACTATCGGCACGGATATGACCGACTGGACGAATGACGTGCTATTCGGCGAAATTATCATGCCGGGCGTGCAGGAAGCAATGGAAAGCGCCGGTGCTGCCGAATGGCAAACATCGCTTGTGGTTGACGGTATTATCGGCGGTTTGGGCGCGCCGATTGGCTTTGTGCCGCAGATGGCTGTAATGTTCTTCCTGCTTGCGATTTTGGAAGACTGCGGCTACATGGCGCGTATCGCCTTCATTATGGACCGTATTTTCCATAAATTCGGCCTGTCCGGCAAAAGCTTCATTCCGTTTTTGATTTCCGCAGGCTGCGGCGTGCCTGGCATTCTGGCAACGCGCACCATTGAAACCGAAACCGACCGCCGTATGACGATTATGACGACGACGTTCATCCCCTGCGGCGCTAAACTGCCGGTTATTGCTTTGATTGCCGGTGCTATTATGGGCGGCGACTGGTACATGGCGCCGATTATGTACTTCATCGGTGTTATCTCCGTCATCTTTGCCTGCCTGATTTTGAAGAAAACCGAAATGTTTGCGGGCGACCCGGCTCCGTTTGTTATGGAGCTGCCGCAGTATCATTTCCCCTCTGTTAAAAACGTGCTGCTGCACACCTGGGAACGCTGCTTCGCCTTCATTAAAAAAGTTGCTACCGTGCTGTTCCTCGTCTGCGTGGTAATGTGGTACCTGTCCACCTACGGCATCGGCGCTGAAGGCTATGGCATGGTTGAACCGGAAGACAGCTTTATCGCCGCTATGGGCGGGGCAATTGCCTGGATTTTTGCACCGCTGGGCTTCGGCGAATGGCAGGCTGTTGCGGCTTCCATCTCCGGCTTTGTTGCCAAGGAAGCAATTGTTTCCACCATCGGCGTGCTGATTGGCGTCGGCGAACTGGCTGAGGACGACGCAAGCCTGTGGCAGGCAACGATGGGCATGTTCCAAAACCCGATGGCAGCGTTCAGCTTTTTGGTATTCAACCTGCTTGACAGCCCGTGCCTGGCAGCGATTACTACAATGAACAAAGAACTGGGCAGCCGCAAATGGCTGTGGTTCGCCATCATCTTCCAGAACGTGTTTGCTTATGCGATGACCTTCCTCATCTATCAGTTCGGTCTGGTATTCATCATGGGCGAACCGTTCAGCGGCATGACTGCTATTGCCTGCGTAGTTGCGGTAATCATGCTTTACATGATGTTCCGCCCTGCGCCGAAAGCAAAAGCTGCTCTGCGCTCTGTAAATGCTTAACCAAAATGTGATATAATAAATGTGAGCCGTTAAAAGCTGCGCTGGCAAAACCTGCGCAGTTTGCGGCGTTTTAAGAAAGGGGTAACAGCTATGGCTGCATGGATTATTAACGCGCTGCTGTTGGCAGCGATTGTAGTGGCGGCACGCTACTGCTGGAAAAAATTCCGCCGCGGCGAATGTGTGGGCTGCCCGGGCGGCGGCTGCGGAAGCTGCTCTGAAGGCGGCTGCTGCCATTGCCACGAAATACCGCCCAAAACAAAATAACTGCCGTAACCTAATTTGCTTGACAGCACGCGCGTAAATTGATAAGATATAAACTATCAAAATACCGTTAACAACTATGAACGGAAGTAGTAAAAACACGGAGCTTTTTCAGAGAGGGCGCGCATGGCTGCAACGTGCCTAAAGCGATGGTTTTGAAGTAGTCCGGGAGTTGGCAGGGTGAAATTAAGTAAGCCTGCCCGCATGGCGTGCGTTAAGCGTTTTAAGGTGTCCGGCCAAGGCCGGGAAGATAGGTGGTACCGCGATTTTTGTCGTCCTGTTCGTTTTGAACAGGACGTTTTTTATTGCTAATGCCGATTAAGGACTGGAGGAATAAACATGACAGAAGAACACAATATCCCCAAGGTTTACGACCCCGCTTCTGTTGAAAAGAAATGGTATGAATTTTGGGAAAAGAACAGGTATTTCCATGCCGAGGCTGAACCGGGCAAAAAGCCGTTCAGCATTGTAATCCCGCCCCCGAACATTACGGGCAAGCTGCACATGGGCCATGCGCTGGACAACACCTTGCAGGATATTTTAATCCGCTGGCACCGCATGATGGGCGACAATACCCTGTGGATGCCGGGCTACGACCATGCAGGCCTTGCCACGCAGATTAAAGTAGAA
Organism: uncultured Phascolarctobacterium sp.; assembly: GCA_949287345.1. GTDB lineage: Bacteria > Bacillota > Negativicutes > Acidaminococcales > Acidaminococcaceae > Fusicatenibacter_A. The sequence goes on from CASEGD010000159.1 coordinate 2,193, forward strand.
GAAGTTTTGAAAAAAGAAGAAGGCAAAACCCGTTTTGACCTTGGCCGCGACGAGTTTGTAAAACGCGTTTGGGAATGGAAGGAAGAATACGGCGACCGCATTATCAACCAGTTAAAATGCCTGGGCATTTCCTGCGACTGGGAGCGTAAGCGCTTTACCATGGACGAAGGCTGCAGCCGCGCCGTGCGTGAAGTTTTTGTAAGCCTGTATGAAAAAGGGCTTATCTATAAAGGCACGCGCATTACCAACTGGTGCGTAAACTGCCACACCGCATTGAGCGATATTGAAGTTGAGCACGAGGATACTCCGGGCCATTTGTGGTATGTTCGTTACCCGGTAGTGGGCGAGGAAGATACCTATCTTACCATTGCCACCACCCGTCCGGAAACCATCCCCGGCGATACGGCCGTTGCCGTTAACCCCGAGGACGAGCGTTATGCCAAACTCATCGGCAAAACGCTGCGCCTGCCGATTTTAAACCGCGAAATTCCGGTTATTGCCGACAGCTATGTTGATACCAAGTTCGGCACCGGCGCCGTTAAAATTACGCCGTCGCACGACCCCAATGACTACGAAATGGGCTTGCGCCACAACCTGCCGGAGATTGTAGTTATCGGCAAGGACGGCGTTATGACTGAAGAAGCAGGCCCGTTTGCAGGCATGGAACGCTACGAATGCCGCAAACAGATTGTTGCCCGCTTAAAAGAAGAAGGCTACCTTGTTAAAATAGAAGAACACAGCCACGCCGTAGGCCATTGCCAGCGCTGC
>CASEGD010000160.1 GCA_949287345.1 uncultured Phascolarctobacterium sp.
GCGGTGTTCGGCTACAGCTGGAACAAGTTTTTAAACCCCAAAAACAAATAAAAAGAACCGGCATTGCCGCATTTGGCAGTGCCGGTATTTTTTTACTGTCCGTTCAAAAGTTTTGCCGCTTTAATTAAGTCCCCAAGGGTATAATTTTCTATGCCGCCGTCAAGCTCTGCTGCTTCCGCCTTGGGGCGGATGGCAGGAGTACCGTATAAAAGCGAATCAGTTTCCACATCAAAAAGATTGGTAAGCTGGTTAAGCATGGTTACGGTAATGCCGCAACGTCCGCGCTCCAGATTGCTCATGTGCGTTTGCGTTACACCCAGAAGCTTGGCAAGCTCGGATTGGCTCATCATTTTTTTGACACGCGCCAACCTGATGTTGGCGCCGATTTTTTTGTTGTCTATAACTCGCTGTACAGACATAAGAATTCCCCCTTGTTTGGACTTAATTTGCGATTACTTCTTCATTTATCTTTCGGGTAAAACCGCTAAAAGATTGCTTTTACTTTAACTACTAAATTATTATACACGATTTTTGAGATTTTAGCCACAAAAATTTTATATTTTATGCAAAATAACGTAATTTAAATAAAAGTTGCCTCTTTTTAATATTTAAGATAAAATTTATTATATTAAATATAATAGAAATTTTACAAATGAAAATAACAGCCTGCCGTATTTTTACGGCAAGCTGTTATTTTTGTTTAATCAATTAAAAAATTTTCTTAATTTCTGCCGCTACATCGTCCGCTTCGTCCAGATTTTTAACCAGAGCGCATAACGCTTCCGCTTTTTGCTTACCGCAAATTGGTTCGGCAAGCGTCATAAATTTTTCCGCACTTTCTTCCCAGCTCATCGGGTTATCAGGGTCGCCTTTGGGGTAATCAACCTGCATAGCGTGCTGCGTGCCGTCTTTTAAGATAATGATGATTCTGGACGCCAGCTTATCGGGCGCGGCTTTGTTGATGGCTTCCTGCTCCGCATCTTTAGTAACGGTAATTTTTGCCATCAACTGCTGCATTGCTTCGCTTTCGCGTACTTGTGCGCTGAACTCGTCGATGCCGACACGCCCGTACAGCAACGCCGCCGCCACGCAATACTGTATGCTGAATTTGCAGCCGTACACATTTTGCGGCGCAGGATTGTTGATGAGAAAATCGGTAATGTTGTTGACTTTAATCTCCACACTCTCAATAACATCCGGCGTTATGCCGTGCTTGCAGCGCAAAACCTGCGCGCCGTAAATTGCGGCGTGGGCATGTTTGCAGCAGGCATAAGGCTTAAAGGAGTTGTGCTGAATTTTTAAATCGTCATAGGTAAGGTTCTCCGTAATTTTTTCCAGCCGCGGTGCTTCCGAAAGCGCTGGGCAAAAGCCTTTTTCGCCTTCTAAAATTGCGCTTGCCGCCGTAAAACCGTTTTGCGCAAGGTAGGCCGAAAACACGCCCGCACTTGCCGCTTTGGCGGAATGCAGGGCTTTGCTCATCGCGCCTTCTTTTAAAAATTCCCACAGACCGGCTGCCTGCGTACCGGCGCTGCCAAGGCACATGTTGGTCTGTTCCGCCGTCAGCCCCAGCAGGGACGCCGCTGCCGCCGCACTGCCAAAGATGCCTGCCGTGCCGGTGGTATGCCAGTAAAAGTAGGATTCCGGTATAATAGCTTCGCCCGCACGCGCGCCTGCTTCGTACCCGGCGCACACCGCTGCCAGCAATGCCTTGCCGCTTTTATGTTCCGTTTCCGCCACGGCCATTGCCGCAGGTACAACCACCGTTGCCAGATGGATGATAGAAGCGTTGTGCAAATCGTCAAAATCAAGCGTGTGCGACGCCGCACCGTTAACCATAGCCGCATTGTAAGCGTCAATACGCCTGCTGCCACCGTCAAACACGGTTGCGTCACCCGTGCCGCACATTTTCAGCGCCACGTTGCGCAAAATTTTTGCCGGTTCTTCGTGCGCGCCACGGATGGCAACGCCGAGCCAGTCCAGAATGCACTGTTTGGCAACTGCCACCGCCTGTGCTGGCAGCTTATCATAACTCATTTCCGACGTAAATTTTGCCAGTTGAGCAGTTTCGTTCATAAGCTGTTCACCTGCTTTCTATCATTAAAACATGCTGCCGCTTTGTTTGTATTCACCAAATTCTTCGCGCAGTACGCCGCAGATTTCGCCGAGCGTTGCATAGGTTTTAACAGCGTCGATGAGGTACGGCATCAGGTTTTCCGTGCCTTTGGCCGCTTCGCGCAGTTTGGCAAGCGATGCCTGAACTGCTGCGTTGTCGCGCCCTGCTTTCATTTTGTTCAGGCGTGCCACCTGACGCTCGCCCACGCTTAAATCGGCAGTCAGCACATCCTGTTCTGCCATTTTTTTGTTATCGGCAAATTTGTTGACGCCGATAACGGTGCGTTTGCCAAGCTCTACATCATGCTGGTATTCGTAAGCGTGCGCCGCCATTTCCTGCTGCATGTAGCCCTGTTCGATTGCCGCCACGGCACCGCCCATTTTATCAATTTTGGCAATGTATTCGTAAGCTTCCTGCTCGATTTTGTCGGTCAGGCTTTCGATGTAATAAGAACCCGCCAGCGGGTCAATGGTATCGGTTACGCCGCTTTCGTAAGCCAACAACTGCTGGGTACGCAGTGCCAGTGTCGCGCTTTCTTCCGTCGGCAGGGCAATGGCTTCGTCATAAGCGCAGCACGCCATGGACTGAATGCCGCCGAGAACGGCGCTCATAGCCTGCCAGGTAATGCGCACCACGTTGTTAAGCGGCTGCTGTGCTGTTAAAACGCTGCCCGCCGTATGCACATGCACGCGCAGCATTTGCGCTTTGGGCACGGTCGCACCGTAGCGTTCCTTCATAATGCGCGCCCACAGGCGGCGTGCCGCACGGAACTTGGCAACTTCGCTGAAGAAATCAAGCCCCGCCGTAAAAATCCAGCTGATGCCGGGGGCAAAGTCGCCCTGCTTTAATCGCTGCGTCGATATACGCCATGGCATTAGCAAAGGCAAAGGCAATTTCCTGCACTTCGGAAGCGCCCGCCTCGCGGATATGATATGCGCCCACGCTGATGGTGTTCCATTTGGGGATGTTTTTGGAGCAGTATTCAAAAGTATCGGTAATTAAGCGCATGGACGGGCGCGGCGGGAAAATATAAGTACCGCGCGCGATATATTCTTTTAAAATATCGTTCTGGATTGTGCCTTTCAATGCTTCCGGCGCAACGCCCTGCTTTTCGGCAACGGCAACGTACATGGCCAGAAGCACCGCCGCCGGTCCGTTAATCGTCATGGAGGTGCTGACTTTATCCAGCGGGATGCCGTCAAACAATGCTTCCATATCGGCCAGCGAGTCAATGGCAACGCCAACCTTGCCAACTTCGCCGTGGCTTAATTCGTGGTCGCTGTCAAGGCCAATCTGCGTCGGCAAATCCATCGCAACTGAAAGGCCTGTCTGCCCTGCTTCCAGCAGATATTTATAGCGGGCGTTGGTTTCTTCCGCCGTAGCAAAACCGGCATAAGCGCGCATCGTCCACAGGCGTCCGCGGTACATTGTCGGCTGCACGCCGCGCGTAAACGGATACTGCCCCGGGAAACCGAGCTTTTCACCGTAGTCAAAGCCTTCTACATCCAGCGGCGTATATAAACGCTGCGCCGCAAACTCCTTACGCTCCGGAAATTTCGCCGTTGCTTTGGCGACCTTCGCGTCGTATTCTGCCAAACCCTGCTGTAATTTTTCTTTATCCATGGTAATCCTCCTTAAGCCTTCATCGTGCCGTATTTTTCGTAATGTGCCTGCATATCAA
>CASEGD010000161.1 GCA_949287345.1 uncultured Phascolarctobacterium sp.
CACGAGATGCCCAATATTAACAAACGCGGTACTGATGTTGTGCTGGAAAGCGGCATGACGTTCAGCATAGAACCAGGTATTTACATTCCCGGCAAGGGCGGTGTACGTATCGAAGACACGGTTGTATTGACGGATGACGGCGCGAAAGTGCTGTGCGGCGTTAAAAAGCAACTGATGGAAATTGTTTAATTTTAAATAAACAGGAGGAGCATTTATGATTTCAACCAACGAATTTAAAACCAACGTAACTGTTACCATCGATGGCGACGCATGGCAGGTTGTAGAGTTCCAGCATGTAAAACCGGGTAAAGGCGCAGCTTTTGTCCGTGCTAAAATGCGCAACCTTTGCACCGGCGCTGTTGTAGAGCGTACCTTCAATGCCGGCGAACGTATGCCGAAAGCACACATCGACCGCCGCGCAATGCAGTACCTGTATGAATCCGACGGCATGTATGTATTCATGGACAACGAAACCTATGAACAGTCCGAACTGACCAAAGAACAGCTCGGCAATGCCATCAACTTCCTGAAAGAAAACATGGAAGCTAAAATCATGATTTACAGCGGCCGCGTAATTGGCGTTGACCTGCCGAATACCGTTGAGCTGACTGTTGTTAAAACTGACCCGGGCATCCGCGGCGATACGGCTACCGGCGGCAGCAAACCCGCAACCATGGACACCGGCTATGTTGTTAAAGTGCCTCTGTTCATCAACGAAGGCGACGTACTCAACATCGATACCCGTACCGGCGAATACATTTCCCGTGCATAATCGAGTTGCCAATTAAAAATGAAAACACAAAGGGCTGAACATTACGTTCAGCCCTTTTACTTTATAAATATGCACTTGCCTTAAAGATAAAATTCTGTTAGAATATTAAAGTCACGGAGTGCTGATGAATCGGTTTTCCACTCAATAAGAGTGGGGGTGATGCGTTATGACGGTATATGAATCATTATCGTTAATGATTACATTTGCAACCTTAATAGTGCTCATTCTTTCGTTTAGAAAATAAATGAAAAAAACCGTTTAACTTGAACGGTAAACGGCTTCTCTCAATCTCTAAAATTGAACCGGGAAACCGATGCCGCAAAACATCAGTACTCCGTGCTTTTATTATACAACGCCGCTAAACTTTTTTCAAGCCGCTGCGTGTAAAGCGTTTTGCAATTTGACATAATTAAATGTATAATATAAACTATCAAAGTGTTTGTAAATAAAGGAGTAAATATGCAGGGTTTAATCAGCAGCGTTAAGCACGGCAGCCTTGCCGAAGCCGCAGGCATTAAAGCGGGCGAAAGCCTGCTTACGGTTAACGGCAGCAGCTTGCGCGATATTATAGATTTAAGCTTTTTGCTGGCAGACGAGCAGGTTGTACTTAAACTTGCCGGTGCTGACGGCACGGAACGAGAAATTACGATTGATAAAAGAATAGATGAAGATTTGGGGCTAGAGTTTGAAAGCGCCGTTTTTGACAAGGTAACGACCTGTTACAACAAATGCGTTTTCTGTTTTGTGGACCAGATGATACCGGGCATGCGCAAGGGGCTTTATGTGCGCGACGACGATTACCGCCTATCGTTTTTGTATGGCAACTTCATCACTCTTACCAACATGAAAGACGAAGATTTTGACCGCATAATCCGGACGCACATGTCGCCGCTGTATGTTTCCGTACACGCTACCGATCCGGAAGTGCGCTGCGCGATGATGAAGAACCGTTTTGCCGGTGAACTGATGGACAAGCTAAAACGCCTGTTTGACGCAGGAATTACCGTGCATACGCAGATTGTGTGCTGCCCCGGCTACAACGACGGCGATGTTTTAAAACGTACTTACGCCGATTTGCGTGCGCTGGCGCCGATGGTGGAAACCATGGCGGTTGTGCCGGTCGGCTTAACCAAAAACCGTGCGCATTTAACGCCGCTGCGCCTGTTTACGCCGGAAGAAGCGTGCGAAATTGTTACGACGGTAACCGAATGGCAGCAGGAATGCCGCCAAAGCCTTGGCAAATCGTTTGTATATCTTGGCGACGAGTTTTACATTTTAGCCGGTATGCCGCTGCCGCAGGCAGATTGGTACGACGGTTTTCCGCAGCTGGAAAACGGTATCGGCCTGAGCCGCAACTTTTTGGAGGAGTGGCAGGAGGCCAATAAAACTGCGCCGGTTAAGGGTGAAGTCAACAGTGTTATCCCCGTGGGGACGAGCGCTTTTAAGGTTTTGCAGCCGCTGATTGAAGATTTTAATGCCAAAACGGGCATGCAGCACAGGCTGATTGGCGTAGAAAACGAATTTTTCGGCAACACCGTTAATGTAACGGGCCTTTTGTGCGGAAATGATATTTTAAACGCCGTTAAGGGCGCAGAGAGCATTATTTTGCCGGAGGTTGTGCTGAACAGCGACGATTTGTTCCTTGACGATATGAGCTATGCAGAGTTTTGCAAAGCCGCCGGTGCGCCGGTACACCGTGCCGCCACGGCAGGCGATTTGTACAAGCTTCTGCAAAGATAGGTGAAATTTATGCAGGGTTATGGTAAAATTCAGGTTTATACGGGCGACGGCAAGGGCAAAACCAGTGCCGCTTTGGGCGTTGCCTTCCGTGCATGCGCACGCGGGGCAAAGGTTTTAATGCTGGCCTTTTTAAAGGACGACCCGGAATACAGCGAGGCCATTGGCGCACATCTTTTGCCGGGCTTTACGCTGAAACAGGTCGGCCGCGATGCTTTTGTAAACTTTCAAAACCCCGATAAAATAGACCTGGATATGGCGCGCGCAGGCTGGGAACTGGCTAAAGAAGCTATCGCGCAGCAGCAGGCGGACGTTATTATCCTTGACGAAATTAACATTGTATTACAGACAGGCATGCTGCCGGTGGATGAAGTGGTTGGTTTCTTATCCGCGCACAAGGGCGGGGCA
>CASEGD010000162.1 GCA_949287345.1 uncultured Phascolarctobacterium sp.
GCCGCTGGTGCCCAAAATGCTTATGCCGCCCACAATGCCAAGGCGCGGGTTAAAAGTTTTGGGGGCAATTTCAACGCCCGCCGGGGCGGATATTGTAACTTTTAAGCTGCCGCTGTAACCAGACTGCGCCGCTGCGTCCGTCAGGCTCTGCAAAATCATTTTGCGCGGCACCGGGTTTATCGCCGGACCACCGACTGCGCAGGCAAGTCCGGGCTTTGTTACCCTGCCGACGCCCTCGCCGCCTTCCAGCACATGCTCCGGCGCGTCAGTTTTTTCCACGCGCGCGTAGATTAAAATGCCGTTGGTGTCGTCCGGGTCGTCGCCGCTGTCCTTTTGGATGGCACATACTGCGTAATCCGGCGTCAGCTCCACCTCGCGCGTTTCCAGGTGCAGGCGGATGCCCTTCGGCGTATCAAGCTCAACCGCATCGACGCGCCTGCCGGAAAGCAGCATCTGCGCCGCCGCTTTGGCTGCCGCCGCCGCACAGCTGCCTGTTGTGTAACCGCAGCGCATCTCTTTGCCCTGCGAAAACGTATATTCTTCCATGCAAATCCTTTCCAAATCCGGCAATATCTGCCAGATAGTAATTTATTAATAAAAAAGGCTCCTGCCCTACGGCAGAAGTCACAAACACTAAAGCACTGGCCCAGCGGCAGCACCGTTTTTGCTCTCTCCATCGCCCGTAGATACAGCCAAATCAGCCATGCTTCCGGCTTAAAACCGGCGGCGGGACCGCTGCGGGCTTACACCGCAGTACACAGGCCGATTTATTCACTTACCGTATCATTATAACATACAATCTATAAAAATCCAATAAAAAATCATCCTCCGCTGCGTAAAACTTGCCCACGGCTGCCGCCCCTGCTATAATAAAACCGATACAGGAGGAATACACCATGGAAATGAAAGAAATGATTGCGCGCATTAACTTTCTGGCACGCAAAAAACGCACCGTCGGCTTAACCGAAAGCGAACTGATTGAACAGAAAGAACTGTACGAAATGTACCTCGGCAATATCCGCGCGCAGGTAAAACAAAAATTGGACAGCATCACCTTCGTGGATAAGGAAGACCCGGTGCAGCACTGATGTTTACTTTAGGACGCGGCACCATTTATTACGAAGACGATTACCTGCTCGTCATCAATAAACCGGCGGGCATGCTGGTGCACCCCACCGTTAAGGAAGACGGCAATACGCTTTACAACCACGTTAAACGCTATTACGAAGCGCACAATATCGAAAGCGGCCTGCACCCGGTATCGCGGCTTGACCGCAACACATCAGGCCTTGTCATTTTTGCCAAGCAGCCGCGCGTGCAGTTTTTACTGTCGCAGCAAAACGTAATCAAAAAATATCTCGGCATCACAGCCGCGCTGCCACCCGCCTTAAGCGGAAGCATTGAAGCGCCCATTGCCCGCAAGGAAGGCAGCATTATTGAACGCTGCGTCAGCGAAAGCGGCAAATACGCCCGCACGGATTACGAAGTGCTTGCCGCAAATAAAAACAAGGCGCTGCTTGAGCTTACGCTTTACACCGGGCGCACGCACCAGATACGCGTACACCTGGCGCACATCGGCTGCCCGCTTTATAACGACAACCTTTACGGCACGCCCGGCCCGCAAAGCCGCCACGCCCTGCACGCCAGCTATTTAAAATTTGCGCACCCGGCGGATGGCAGGCTTTTGGAAATTTCGTGCGGCTTGCCGGAAGATTTGCGCAAAATTATATACTAATTCTGAATATAGTATGCTATAATTAACTTATAAAGTTTTTGTAAAGGAGTTGTAGTAAATGCCATTAGTAACATCTACCGAAATGTTTAAAAAAGCCTATGAAGGACATTACGCCGTTGGTGCGTTCAATGTCAACAACATGGAAATCATACAGGGCATTGTTTCTGCCGCTCAGGAAGAAAAATCCCCGTTAATTCTTCAGGTATCCGCGGGCGCGCGCAAATATGCCAGCCACATTTATTTGATGAAACTTGTCGAAGCAGCCGTTGAAGACACCGGCCTGCCCATCTGCCTGCACCTTGACCACGGCGAAGATTTTGAAATCTGCAAAGCCTGCGTTGACGGCGGCTTTACCTCCGTTATGATTGACGGCAGCAAGCACCCGTTTGAAGAAAACATCGAACTGACCAAACGCGTTGTTGATTATGCACACAACAAAGGCGTTGTTGTAGAAGCCGAACTCGGCCGCCTTGCCGGTGTTGAAGACGCTGTTAAAGTAAACACCAAAGACGCAACCTACACCGACCCCGACCAGGCTGTTGAATTTGTAGAACGCACCGGCGTCGACTCCCTTGCTATCGCAATCGGCACCAGCCACGGCGCATATAAATTTAAAGGCAAACCGGAACTTGACTTTGCCCGCCTTGAAAAAATCACCAACCTGCTGCCCGGCTTCCCGCTGGTACTGCACGGCGCTTCCACCGTTATCCCGCAGTTTGTTGAAGAATGCAACAAATACGGCGGCCAACTCGACGGCGCTCAGGGCGTGCCGGAAGACATGCTGTTAAAAGCAGGCAAATTCGGCGTTTGCAAAATTAACATTGATACCGACCTGCGCCTTGCCATGACTGCTTCCGTCCGCAAATACCTGTGCGAACACCCGGCAGACTTTGACCCGCGCCAATACTTAAAACCCGCGCGCGAAGCCATTAAACAAATGGTAATCCACAAAATGCGCGACGTGCTCAACAGCAGCAACAGGCTGTAATTCCCCAAGCCTTACGGCTGATGAAAGTGAATAGGTAAATTACAAAGGGCAGGAAAATCTCCTGCCCTTTGTTTTATATTCCGGTTATTAATTTATTTTCCGTTTACGATAAGCGATACCGAAGGCTGGCTGATGTTGAACAAATTGCCGAGGAAGATTTGGGATATTCCTTTTTCCTTATATAATCTCAGTATCTCCTTATTGCGTTCTGCGCGGGTTGTAAATGGGTGAATTTGTATTTCCTCGTGGTCGATTTTATAGCCGTAATCGCGCACGACGATAATTTTGCGGGTGTTATCGGTGTTTCGCACCTTTATTTCCCATGTCTGGATGCCGCTTTTACTGCGTGGGTTATACAGGCAGAATTCAGCTTCGGCGTTGCCGCATATTTGGTTTAAGAATTTGGTGTTTAGTTCTCCGTTCATATTTATTACCTCATTTTTTCTTTAGCGTCTTTGTATGTAGTTCTGTGTTTTTAATTAAGTTTTTTCGCTCATGCCCATTCTTTTGACTGACCAAAAGAACGGGCGAAGAAAAGTCACGCGGTTAGGCGGATTTTCCCGCTGCACCGCTAACGCGGCTTGCTACGCAACTATTAGCATAACAACTACAAAAATACGAAATTCGCTTCGCTCAGGTTCGATTTTTGCAGTTGTTCTTTAGCAAATGTTGCTAA
>CASEGD010000163.1 GCA_949287345.1 uncultured Phascolarctobacterium sp.
GACGATGCACGTCGCCGCAATTTTGGATACCAGCCCCGGCATGCCGAACATGCCAACAAAAAGATACATCAAAAGCAGGTTAAACAAAAGCCCCATGCCGCTGACAAGGAACACCAGGCTCAGTTCCTTCGCCCTGCCATAGCGCACCCCGCTTGTAAAAACAAGGATATTGCACATAAAGTAGTGGTACAGCGTCGATAAAAAATATGCCAGCGCCGTTGCCGCCAGATAGTTGATGCCGGCCGCTTCGCTGAACGCGTAGAAAAACGCCCATTCAATCAGCGCCGCGCTGCCGCCAACAAACAAATATAAAATTATTTTAACAAACTCGTTGTCGGTATAATCAAAACCAAACAAAACCTTTTTGCCCATTTAACAATCTCCTTGACGTATTATTATAGCATTTTTTATATTTTTGTTAAAGGTGTAATGAAAAAAATAAAACCACCGGCATAAAGCCGATGGTTTTATAAATTACTGACTTTTATTTTACAATTACAACCGGTACTTTGGCATAGTGCACAATGTGGTTGCTGACGCTGCCCAGAAGCAGCTCTTTAATGCCGGACAAGCCGCGCGAGCCCATTACAATGGTATCGGCGCCGGATTTTTCGGCAGCAGCCAGAATCATTTCGGGCGGATAGCCAACCTCGTATTTGAATTCTGCCTTAATGGCGGGGTCAAGGCGGTCTTTTGCCTGAGCCAGAATCTTATCGCCCAGGTCATCAAGGCCCGATACTTCACTGGCCAATAGCGGATCATCCATGTCGTACATCGCTAAAAGCGCGCCGCTGTCGCTGGGTTTAAGTGCCGAGTAAACAAACAAAGTGCTGTTCATTCCTTTAGCAAGTTCTGCCGCATAATCCAAAGCTTTCCATGCGTGCTCACTGCCGTCAATTGCAACAAAAATCTTTTTCATAACAAACGCCTCCTTTGTTAGCGAAGCCTTTAATCCCCAAACCGAATGTTATCGGTTTTCACTTATAATGTACCACTATTTCACATATTTGTCAAAAAAATGTGTATACTAAAAAAGATTTTTAAGAGCCGTTTATCCCACGTTTATCCCACTTGACCCTATCATTCTGAAAAACAAAAAATAAAAAAGACGTGGAATGCTCTCCACGCCTTGTTTTTTAATTGGAGCCACAAACAGGACTCGAACCTGCGACCCTCTCATTACGAATGAGATGCTCTACCAACTGAGCTATTGTGGCTTAACGGCAATATTATAATACAAAAGCAGCCTGTTTGGCAAGTGCCAAATTATTTTTATTTGGCAGCTTTTTCAGCTTCTGCCACTTTTTTGGGTTTGCGGCCGCGGCGTTTTGGTTCGCCTGCATAGCCGTTCTTTTTAACAACTTTGATAAGTTCGGTAATAAAATGCAGTTCCTGAGCGGTGCAGTCCTGCAGTAAATCTGCCAGTTCGTTCTGGAAGATTTTTTCGCTGCGTTTAATGTTATCGCACAACAATTCGTCCACAGATACATCAAGCACATTGGCCAGGTGGATGATGGTCGGCAGGCCCAGTTTGGTGTTGCCGGTTTCAATGTTGCTGATATGAGGGGTGGAAAGGCCTATCAGATTGGCAATATAGCCCTGGGTTACGCCTTTACGTGCACGTGCAGCTTTAATTCTTACACCAATCGCTTTGTAGTTAATATCCATATTCCCAACTCCTTTTTAATTATTCCGACACGTACCTGCTGCTTTTAGGATAAACATGTGGTTTAAATTTTGGCAAAACTCCAATTTTTAAAGTTTAATATATTATACCCTAATATTTGCCTTTCGGCAATGCTTAAACCAACAATTTTATAAAAAATTTGTTATAAAAATTATTTTGTAACGGCGTTGCTTATTTTTTCGGCAGTGAAAGCAGCACCACTGTGAAAATAATGCACGCCATGCCGGTTAAATCTATTAAGGTAAGCGGCGTTTTAAGCCATACCACCACGGCGATGATGGACGCCAGCGGTTCAGCGCAGCTGATGAGGCTTGCTTTGGTGGAGCCTACAACTTTAAGCCCGACCAGAAACAGCGAATAGCTTAATACCGTTGCGCCGATGACGAGGTACACAAATGCGATGAGCGCGCCCATATCCCAGTGCCCTGTCGGTGCAAACGGATTGACAAACATGCACAGCAGCGTGCCAGATAACAGCTGCCCCCAGCCAACGACGAGCGTGGTGCTGAACTTTGACAACAGGCGCATGGGCTGCACCGTGTAAAACGCCAGCGAGATGGCGGAGATAATACCAATCACCAACGCCAGCGGCGAAAGCACGACATTGTTGATATCGCCATGTGTGGAGATTAAAAACACGCCCACCAGCGCAAAAACGATGCCCAAAAGCTCGCGCCCTTCCGGCATGCTGCGGCTTTTAAAGCTCATCCACAGCATTACAAACACCGGCGATGTGTATTGCAGGACGGTCGCCGTCGCCGCGTTGCACAGCGAAATTGTATAGTAAAAGCCAAACTGCGCGCCGAGCAACCCTAAAAAGCTGAACGCCAGCTGGTCTTTGGCATCGCGCTTATCCGCAAAAATGCGGAAGATGTTTTCACCGCGCAAAAGCAGATAGCCTAAAAATATCAGCCCGGCAAGAACCTGCCGCACCGCTATCAGCCATGGGGCTGTTACCGCGTGGAACTGGTACAGGTACTGCCCGCACACGCCGCCAAGACCCCATGCTGCCGCCGACAGCAAAATTAAAATAACACCGCTTTTAAACGACAAAATTAAAACTCCTTAAACTTTCTACTTACATTATATAACAAATTTTGCCCAATAGCAAAAACTGCACTGCAAAAGTTACGTAAAATAACTTAAACAGTGCAGTTTGTTACGTTTTTAATACTTACGGCTTACAAAAGATACA
>CASEGD010000164.1 GCA_949287345.1 uncultured Phascolarctobacterium sp.
GCAAGTTTGTCGCTTTTGCGCATAATCAGCCCCCATGTATCGTAGGCGGGCAGTTTTAAATAATCGTATTTGTCGATGTTTGCCGACGTGATAAAAATGCCGAAATCCAGCAGTCCTTTTTCCATGCGTTCCGACACGTCTTCGGCGTTGCCGCTGTATAAATGAAAATGGATGTCAGGGTAATCCTGCCGCAGCTTAACGGCGGTTTTGGCAATAATGCGCATGGCATCACTTTCGCCGCAGCCAATGTACACATCGCCGCTGACAGCGTCGTCTGCTGCTAAAAATTCAGCTTCGGTTTTATCTGCCAGCGCTACAATTTCTTCCGCGCGTTTACGCAGGCGCATGCCGTCTTCTGTAAGCATTATTTTGCGGTTGCGCTTACCGCGGATTAACAGCTGTTTGCCAAGTTCTTCTTCCAAATCCATCAGCTGGCGCGATAAAGTCGGCTGCGTAATATGCAGAAATTCCGCTGCGTCGGATATGCTTTCTTCGCGCGCGACGGCGAGAAAATAGCGCAGTACCCTCAATTCCATAAAAGCACCTCCCGTTACCAAAATTATAAGCTGTAATCACCTCCCGTTACCAAAATTATAAGCTGTAATTATATGCCCGTCAAGCATGAAGCTTAATTCAATATAGGTATTTGATGATGAAATCGCGAAATATTATACTATTTATCAGAAGGGGGCGGTATTTTGCAAAAGGACGAAGCATCTGCGCTGGCGCTGATTTTAAAAGACTGCGGCTGTGCGCGCCAACTGATTGACGAATGTATCAGGATAAAGGCAAACAGCGGCGAAAAAGAGCTTTTGCCGGTTTTGCAGCAGCAGCGTTACCGCCTTTTGGATAAAATCCATGAGGAACAGCAAAAGCTGGATGTTTTGGATTATGTAATTTTCAGGCTTAAACAGGGAGGGCTTAAAAATGTCTAAAAATATTCTTGTAATTTCCAGCAGCTTAAGGGGCGGCAGCAACTCCGAGATTTTAGCGGATGAATTTATCCGCGATGCGCGCGAGGCAGGTAACAAAGTGGAGAAAATCAGCCTGCGCGGCAAAAAAATTAATTTTTGCATTGGCTGTCTGGCGTGCCAGCAAAGCGGTAGCTGCGTGTTGAAAGATGACATGGCGGAAATTTTGCCCGTTATGCAGCAGGCAGATGTAATTTGCTTTGCGTCGCCGGTGTATTTTTACGATATGTGCGGGCAATTGAAAACTTTTTTAGACCGTACCAATCCGCTGTTTCCGTCGGAATATAAGTTCAGGGACATATACTTTTTACTGACAGCTGCGGATAGGGAACAAACAGCGGCAGAAGGTCCGCTGAAAGGTTTGCAGGGGTGGATAGACTGCTTTGAACAGGCGGAGTTAAAAGGCGTTGTGTGCGGTTTGGGCGCAGAAAAACCGGGTGACGTTAAAGCTATGCCTGCTATGGCGGAAGCTTATGAATTGGGCAGAAAAGCATGAGAAAAAAATTAAACTTTGCAATATTGTTTTATGCTTTATTGACAGCATTGGGCGTTTCCGGTTGTGCGCATGGTACTGGGCAGTTTGAAAATGCGCCGGTAAATAAAATAGAGGGTGAACATAAAATGCAGACGCTGAAAATAAATATTAACGGGCAGCGGTTTACAGCAATGTTATATGATAATGCAGCAACACAGAAACTGGTGCAGAATCTGCCAGTGACTTTAAATATGAAGGATTTGCACGGCAACGAAAAATATTATTATCTGGATACTTCGCTGCCTGCAAAAGCACAGCACATCGGTAAAATTAACGCCGGTGACATCATGCTGTTCGGCAGTGACTGTCTGGTTGTGTTTTACGAAAGCTTCAATACTTCGTACAGCTATACGCCCATAGGTAAAATAGAAAACGCTGCCGGACTGAAAAAAGTAGTTGGACGAGGCAGCGTTAAAGTAGAGTTTAGTTTGTAATGGGGGCAGAAAAATGCAGGTTTTTCAAAACGAAACTTTTGACGCGGAACGCGCTTTGTACGGCGTGCATAGTGCGCAGGTAATAAATTGTAAATTTGCAGGAGCGGCTGATGGTGAATCGGCGTTGAAGGAATGTAGTAATATACAAATAGATAACTGCCGTTTCCTGCTGCGTTATCCGCTGTGGCATCTGCATGGCGGCAGCATGAAGAACAGTGTAATGACGGATACCTGCCGCGCCGCAATGTGGTATGATAAAGATTTTACTATTGAAAACAGTAAAATCGGCGGCATTAAAGCCGTGCGCGAATGTGATAACACGGTGCTGAAAAATTGTGATATCAGTTCCGAAGAATTTGGCTGGTTCTGCCGTAAAATGCAGATTGAAAACAGCAAGCTGATTTCGGTTTATCCGTTTTTGCAGAGCCGTGATTTGAAAATTGACGGTCTTGACATGCAGGCAAAATACAGTTTTCAGTATGTTGAAAATGTAACGATAAAAAACTCGGTGCTGGATACGAAGGATGCCTTCTGGCACAGCAAAAACGTAACGGTTATCGACAGCGTGGTAAAGGGTGAATATCTGGCGTGGTATTCTGAAAACCTGCGTTTAATACGCTGTAAAATTATCGGCACGCAGCCGCTGTGTTATGCTAAAGGGCTGGTGTTGGAGGACTGCACGACCGAAGGCTGCGACCTTGCGTTTGAGTACAGTGATGTTAAGGCCGATATCAAAGGCAGTATCGTCAGTGTAAAAAATCCACACAGCGGTTATATCTGCGCGGGCGAGATAGGAGAAATTATTTTGGATGAGCATCAGGCAGCCGATAGTATATGTAAAATTACAACCGTAAAATAAAAGTAAAAAGCAGAGCTTAAAGTAAGCATTATCGCTTGCTTCGGCTCTGCTTTTTATTTATTGCGGTAAAATTTCCTGTTCCAGTTCTTTTAAGGTTTTGCGGTCAAGGTTATCAAAAAAGTATTGGCGTTTGGGGTGCAGCCCCAGCGATTTGCTGACAGCGACATTGTACTGTGCGCCTTTGGCAAAATCGGTGCTGATTAAACTGGCAGCGGATTTAACATCATCAAACAGCTGCTGTCCTTTAATGGTGTTGATAAGCACCAGTGTTGTGCCTTTATCGTCGTCAAATTCTGGGAACTGTTTGTTAATGCCCCAGTAATCGGCAATGGTAATATCGGCAAGGCTGCGTTTATTGTTAAAGGCGCAGTCCGCACAGCTGGGGCGGATGCTGACGTTGTTTAAAAACAGGCGCATATAGGTTTCCTTACGCTTGGAGGCGGCAAGGCGCTGCGTGCCGGCCATAAAAACGGTTTCGCCGTGCAGCCAGCCTTTGGTTTTATCGCGGAATTTTACCTGTGTAACCGGTTCGCCTGCGGCTT
>CASEGD010000165.1 GCA_949287345.1 uncultured Phascolarctobacterium sp.
TATCTAACAGAAATCTATCCGGACGGGATGGCCGGGAGGCATGAGCCACCTAGCGCTTCAGCGCGTGTGGCACAGCCCGCACAGCGCAAGCGAGTCGCCAATTAGCAGCGAGTGAAAACGAAGCTGATAATTGTGCCAGCGAGCGTTCGCAAAGTATGTGACCGGATAGGGAGCATATGACGCGTATAGATAGCTGCCTACATTTATTTATATTTTTTATTTGCCTTTATTTCTGCTTTCATTTACAATTATGGTAGATTACTTTATGGTTGAGGTGCGGAATATGGAATTAACTGAAGTAACCAAATTCAGGCGTGCGGTTTTAACCGGTATTGCCAAATTCACATGGAGCGATAATTTACCTGAACACGTTTATGATATTTTATATAACACTGTTACGGAGGATACTCCACGTGTGCGCTGCTGCGTCCATAAAGAGCGTGCGGTATTAAAAAACAGAATTGATATGGCGCTGGGGCTGGAAACAGGCATCAACATCGTCGAAGCGAGCAAAAAAGCGCTGGCTGAGCCGCTTGATAAAACTTTGCCGGTTATTGACGTTTTGCCGGAAGCATGCGACCAGTGCCCGATTGATAAATTTCTGGTAACGGATGCCTGCCGCCATTGTGTTGCACATAAGTGCATCAATAAATGCCCGCGCAAGGCGATTTCCATTTATCAGAACAGGGCTTATATTGATAAAACCAAATGTGTGGAATGCGGAATGTGCAAAAAGGCTTGCCCTTACGGTGCGATTATTGAAATTAGCCGTCCGTGTGAGCGTGCCTGCGTGCTTGGCGCAATAACTGCCGGTGCGGACAGAAAAGCTAAAATTGATTTCAACAAATGCGTACAATGCGGTGCCTGCCGCAGTGCCTGCCCGTTTGGCGCTATTGATGAGCGCAGTGCGATTGTGCAGGTTATTAAGGATATTAAGGCAGGCAAACAGGTTTATGCACTGCTGGCACCATCTTTTGTCGGACAGCTTGGCATAAAGGTTACTCCGGCGCAGATTGTGGCCGCGCTTTTAAAAGCAGGTTTTACTGCAGTTAAAGAAGTCGCTGTCGGTGCGGACTTAACCGCTGCGCACGAAGCACACGAGCTGGCAGAAAAAGTACCGTCAGAACAGAAATATTTGACAAGTTCCTGCTGCCCGTCGTTTGTGAATATGATTAAAAAACATGTGCCTGCCGCCGCTGCCAAAATTTCGCAGACGGTATCGCCGATGGTGGCTTGCGGACGCTATGTTAAGGAAAATAATCCTGAGGCAGTTACGGTGTTCATCGGCCCTTGCATCGCCAAAAAGGCGGAGGCTTACGCTAACGATGACGCTATTGATTACGCCATGACCTTTGAAGAAATGGCGTGCCTTTTGGAAGGTGCAGGCATTGACGCTGCTGCTCTGGAAGTGGATGAGTTCAGCTCCGAAGCATCGTTGTACGGCATTTCCTTCCCTGTAAGCTGCGGTGTAAAAACGGCTGTCGCCAATGTTTTGGGCGAGCAGGGCAAAAACTTAAAAACGCATTATGCCAGCGGGCTGGAGCGTTGCCTGACAGAGGTTAAGCAGCTGGAAGAAGGCAAGCTGGACTGCGAATATTTTGAGGGCATGGCCTGTGACCGCGGCTGTATGGACGGCCCGGGCAGTATGGCAGATTACAATATCGTCAATATGCTGCTGAAAAAATATGCCGCCGCCAGCCCGCAGAAAAATGTCAGCGATGACAGCGAAGCGGCAAAAGTGCTGGGCAAAATAAATTTGGATGTAAAATAACACAATTTAAACATATTTGCAGCTTATAATAAGGGCAAATAACGGAGGTGTTAGTATGAAAAAAATTACATCAATGCTGGCAGCAGCGCTTTTGGTGTTCAGCATTGCCGGCACTAACCTTGCGGACGCCGCTGAGCCGAATACCATCGCCGTGGGCGGCATGGCCGAGCAGGAGGTTGCGCCCGACATGGCGTATGTTGATTTAGGCATTACCGTGCGTGCAAACGATGCAGAAACGGCGCGCGCAGAGGAAGCTAAAATTGCGCAGCAAATCCGCAGGTCGCTGCTTGGGCTTGCCATTACCGACAACGATTTGCAGAATACCGGTTACTACATGTATCAGGAATATAAGGTTGACCGCGACGGAAAACGCACTGCCGGTCAGTATGTGCTTAATTCTTCGGTAAAAGTTACCGTGCGCGATCTGGATAAGCTTTCGCAGGTGATTGACAACACGGTGAAAGCAGGTGTAACCAATATCGACAGCGTAAGCTATGCTTTAAGCACGCAGAACATTGTACAGCGCCAGCTTCTGGCAGCAGCGGTGGAAAACGCGCGTGAAAAGGCAGCAGTGGTTGCTAATGCTGGCAGCCGCACTTTGGGCAGCATGCTCAGCGCCGATATTAACGGTTTTACCGGCGGCACGGTTGTAGCGGCAGGTTCCAACAAACTGCGCAGCACAGCGCCGATGGCTGACGGTGCCGAAGCTACCGAGCTTGCGCCGGGCAAGATTAAATTAAACGCCCGTGTACAGGTTGTATTTGCATTAAACTAACATAAAAATAAGCAGCATTTTCTTATGGATTTATTCCGCTGGGAATGCTGCTTTTTTTGCTGCGCAAATATGGTAAAAAGCGAACGTATGTGTTATTATATTTATATAAAATTAAGGAGGCTTTGCGATGCTGCGCTGGATTATGCACGCCGATATGGACGCCTTTTTTGCGTCCGTTGAACAACTTGATAACCCGGAACTGAAAGGTTTGCCGGTAATTGTCGGCGGCTTAAGCGGACGCGGCGTTGTATC
>CASEGD010000166.1 GCA_949287345.1 uncultured Phascolarctobacterium sp.
ATTACAGCTTATAATTTTGGTAACGGGAGGTGCTTTTATGGAATTGAGGGTACTGCGCTATTTTCTCGCCGTCGCGCGCGAAGAAAGCATATCCGACGCGGCGGAATTTCTGCATATCACGCAGCCAACTTTATCGCGCCAGCTGATGGATTTGGAAGAAGAACTTGGCAAACAGCTCTTAATCCGCGGCAAGCGCAACCGCAAAATAATGCTTACCGAGGACGGTATGCGCCTGCGCAAACGCGCGGAAGAAATTGTAGCGTTGGCAGATAAAACCGAAGCTGAATTTTTAGCAGCAGACGACGCTGTCAGCGGCGATGTGTACATTGGCTGCGGCGAAAGTGACGCCATGCACATTATTGCCAAAACCGCCGTTAAACTGCGGCGTGATTACCCGGACATCCATTTTCATTTATACAGCGGCAACGCCGAAGACGTGTCGGAACGCATGGAAAAAGGGCTGCTGGATTTTGGCATTTTTATAACGTCGGCAAACATCGACAAATACGATTATTTAAAACTGCCCGCCTACGATACATGGGGGCTGATTATGCGCAAAAGCGACAAACTTGCTGCAAAGGATTTTATTACGCCGCAGGATTTGCAAGGGCTGCCGCTGATTATGTCGCGGCAGGCGCTGGTGCAGGAAGATATCAACCGTTGGGGCAAAAAGCAGATACAAAATTTAAACGTGGTTGCCACCTATAACCTTGTTTATAACGCAGCCATTATGACGCGCGAAGGCTTTGGCTATACGCTGACGCTGGACAAACTTGCCAACACCGGCAGCGACAGCGATTTATGCTTCCGTCCGCTGAAGCCGGAACTGCGCATAAATTTAAATCTCGTCTGGAAAAAGTACCAACTTTTCTCCAAAGCTTCACAAAAGTTTCTGGAATACCTGAAAAACGAAATCAATACATAAAAAATAGAGGATAGCAGTTTGCACTGTTATCCTCTGTTTTTGTTTAAGTTTATACGATAGCTTTATCCGGTTTTACAAACAGCCACAGCACCGCACCGGCAATGCCGGAAACCGCAGTGACAACCAGCGCAGCCTGCCAGCCGTAGGTAGTTGCAACCCAAGCGGTAACACTCGGGGCCAAAACGCCTCCTATGTTACCCCAGAAGTTCATCCAGCCGGATACGGAACCGGCAAACTGACCGCCCATGCTGATTACGCTGGACCACGAAGCGCTCATTGTAAGGCCGAGCGAACCAAGCGCAACACTGAGCCAGAATACATTCATCATCGGGTCGGCAGTCCTTGTAGCGATGAACAAAGTGCAGGCGCACAGCAAAATGCCGACAGCGCCGGTAGAAGTTTTAACAAGATTCTGCGAAAAACCTGCGGCAATAGCTTTATCGGAAAGATAGCCGCAGCAGGAAACCACTGCCATCAGCGAAAGCCAGGGAGCCGCGGCCCACAGGCCCATTTTGGAAAGCGAGAAGCCGTGTACTTCCATTAAATACATCGGCAGCCATGCCAAAAATACGTACATAATATAGTCGGTAATCATAAACTGCAGGCCCAGCGACCAGAACTGGGAAGATTTAAGCAGTTTGCCCCAGGGCGCAATTTGTTTTTCATTTTTGCCTTCTTCACGGCCGTCGTTGATGTGCGCAAGCTCTGCCTCGTTAACATACGGGCTTTGCTCCGGGCTGTCGGGCACATATTTAAGCCACAACAGGCCAAGCAGTACGCCGATAATACCAAACAGCCAGAAAACTGCTTTCCAGCCCATTGCTGCCATTAAAGCAACGGTAACAGCCGGACCGACAACCGGTCCAAAGAAGCAGCCGTTTAAAATAAAGGAGCTGACTTTGCCTTTTTCGCCTTTGTTAAACCATCTGTGCCCTGCAATAGCCGCTGCCGGGTAAATCGGCGCCTCGCCGATACCAAACAGCAAGCGCACGGTTGCAAACGAAAACTTGCCGCTGGCAACTGCAGTCAATGCCGTAAAGATTGACCACCAGATAACAGCAACAGAACCGGTCAAACGATGACCAAAACGTTCAGCCATCATACCGCCCGGCACCTGGAACAGTGCATAACCGGCAAAAAAGAACGACTGAATAAGGCCCATGTCAATCTTGGTAAAACCAAACTCCTGCATAATAACAGGCGTTGCTACCGACAGGTTTACCCTGTCCATATAAGATACAAAGCTGATAGCAAAAATCAGCCAGGCAACCTTCCAGCGAAAATTAGTCATTTTCATCCCTTTCACCTTCCCCTTATTTCTTTACAATAAAATAAAATTATAACTACCCTTTGTTTATTTTTGTATACAAGGGTTATTAGGTTCTATAATAAAGGGATAAAAGTGTTAAGTCAAGCATTTTGCCATAAATTGTGAAAAATTTATGATTAGACTGAAATTTAAAGGCCATATATGCAACAATGTTTACAGTTGGAAAAATATGAAGGCAGCTATCTATGCACGCGTCATATGCTCCCTATTCAGTCGCATACTTTGCGAAGGCTCGCTGGCACGTTTATTGCCTTCGCCTGATGGCTTGGCACTAAACGGCGACTCGCCTGCGCTGTGCGGGCTGTGCCACACGCGCTGAAGCGCTAGGTGGCCCATGCCTCCCGGAGTCACCCCGTCCGGATAGATTTCTGTTAGATAAAGCAAAAGAAGCAGTACCATATGGTACTGCTTCTTTTGCTAACCGGCAGCTATCTATCCTCCCGGGCCGCTTCCAGCCAAGTACTTTCGACGTATAAGGGCTTAACTTCTGTGTTCGGGA
>CASEGD010000167.1 GCA_949287345.1 uncultured Phascolarctobacterium sp.
TTTAATGCGTTTAACAGCTTCCACAGCGTCAGCCTTAATGGTATCGGCAATAATCAGCTGCCCCAGGTATTTGCCGTTTTGGGCAACCAGCACTTCCGTTCCGTAATCTGCGGTTTCGGCTTCGTTAAACTTCACGCCGCAGCGTTTTAACAGTTTGCGGCTGCCGCACAGCACAGTGCCTGCTTCCGTTTGGGCTGCAATGCCCTCACCTGCCGTTTCTTCAAAGCTCTGCGGACGGTTTGGCTCCAGCCCGCGTTCTTTTGCGGCGTTAACAATGCTTACGGCAATCGGATGCGCGCTGACAAGTTCCGCACCGGCAGCAGCCAAAAGTACATCGTTTTCAGCCACGCTCTGCGCAGGCAGGATTTTCTGCACAACAAAATTGCCCTGCGTTACCGTGCCGGTCTTATCCATAACCACGGCGCGCACATTTTTCAGCGCCTCCATGGCACTGCCGCCCTTAAACAGAATACCGTCGCGTGAGCCCGCGCCGATGCCGGAGAAGAACGCCAGAGGCACGCTGAGCACCAAAGCGCACGGACAGCTGATAACAAGGAAGGTCAGCGCCGTATAAACCCAGTGCTGCCAGTCGCCGGTAATGTAGCCCGGCACCAGCGCCGTCAACAGCGCCACTACAACTACAAACGGCGTGTACACGCGCGCAAAGCGGGTAATAAAGCGGTCAATCTGCGGCTTGTTGGCAGCGGCGTTTTCTACGCTGTCCAGAATGCGCGTAACCATGGATTCCGCCAGCACCTTTTCCACGCGGATTTTAAGCATGCCGCTGGTGTTAATGCAGCCGCTGGTAATTTCGTCGCCGTAATGCTTGCGCACCGGCACCGGCTCGCCCGTCACCGGGGATGTATCGACAAGGCTGTCGCCGTCGATAACCACGCCGTCCAGCGGGATTCTATCGCCCGCACGCACCAGCAGGATATCGCCCACATGCGCATCACCCGCGGGGATGACTTTAACATCGTCGCCCACCAAAAGGTTGACGGTTTCAGGGCGCATATCCACGGCGTCCATAATCTGGCTGCGGCTTTTTTCCACCGCACGGTGTTCAAAATATTCGCCCACACGGTAAAAGAACATAACGCCAACGGCTTCTTCGTAAGCGGCAATGGCAAACGCACCGACGGTGGCAATCGTCATCAAAAAGTTTTCGTCAAACACATTGCCGCGCAGCATATTTTTAAGCGCCGTCAGCACAATGCGCCCGCCCAGCAGCACATAAGCCACGCCCAAAACGTAAATGTGGTATGCTTCCGGCACAATACCCAGCCATTCGGCAGCTATAAACAGCACGCCGCCGATGATGATTTCAGCAAGCGACAATGCTTCCGAAGACACGCTCAAACCGCCGCTGCGTTTGCGCTCCTCCACATGCGCTGCCAGCACCGGCCCGCCGTCACGCTCTTTAACAACAACTTCGCTTTCAATACCGGCGCAGATTTTCTGCAATTCCGGCAGCAGGTCGCTTTCGGCTTTGGCCGTCACTTTAAGCTGCTTGGTCGCAAAAGTAATCGTCGCTTCCGTAACCTCCGGCAGGTTGTTAATGGCGCGCTCCATTTTAGCCGCGCAGTTGGCGCAGCCAAGGTTTTGCAAAACATAAACTTTGGTTGCAAATTTAAACGGCCCTTCGCCCTCACGCGGCACTACCTCAACATCGCTTTCAATGCTTGCGCAGATTTCGCGGATAGCAGGCAACACTGCGGCGTGGTCCTTCGCCGAAAGGCGCAGCTGCTTGGTAACGTAGCTGATGCTGGCGTACTGCACTCCCGGCAGCTCTTTGATAAGGTGTTCCATTTTGGCGGCGCAGTTGGCGCAACCCAGATTTTTTAAAATGTACACCTTTTTTACGCAGTCAGCGTCAGGCATTTTGCAAGTGCAGTTTTCTAAACTTTCGCCGCACACATCGCAGTATTCTTCGTGCGGATGGCAAATTTCGCATTGGCAGTCCGCCGGATGCCCCGGAACATGGTGTTCATGCCCATGATGATGTTCATGCCCACACCCGCATTCATCACCATATTCGTGATGATGTTCTTTACCACAGCCACATTCTCCTCCGTGTTCGTGGTGGTGTTCTGCACCACAGCCGCACGCGTCGGCGTGATTATGCTGATGCCCGTGGTCATGTCCACATCCGCAGGCATCGCCGTGGCTGTGTGCGTGTTCATGACTATGGTCATGCCCGCAGCAGCAGCCGTCATGTTTATGTTCGTGCAGCATTTCATTTGCTGTCATCGTTAAGCCTCCTTTTATAAATGAGCAATCGTTCATATATAATCTAAAAATATATAGCCAAAGTTTTCCTTTGACGCTTTTAGTATAACATATGAACAATCATTCATCAATAGTTTTTTCAAAAAAATTTTTACCCCAAAAGTTTTTCGCCTTTGGGGTAAATCATTAATTTATTATTTTACAAGGTGGCACGCAACCAAATGCCCCGGTGCAACTTCTTTAAGCTGCGGTTTCTCGCAGCGGCACTGCTCTGTGCAAAATTCGCAGCGGTTGGCAAACGGGCAGCCCTGCGGCAAATCCAGCGGGCTTGGCACTTCGCTCTCCAGCGGTTCAATGCGCTCGCCCGGTTTAAAATCAACCTTAAATACAGCCTTCAGCAACGCTTTGGTATACGGGTGCATGCCTTCGGTGCTTATCCTGCGCCCGCCGCCGATATATTCCACCACGTTGCCCAGATACATAACGGCAACCTGATGGCACATCAAATCC
>CASEGD010000168.1 GCA_949287345.1 uncultured Phascolarctobacterium sp.
GGAAATTGATTTTTCCATCCGCATTTGCGAGGAGGTTATGAAGGAACTGGGCGCAACCAAAGAAAACCCGGTAATTTTAAACCTGCCCTCCACGGTGGAAATGAGTACGCCCAACACCTACGCCGACCAGATTGAATACTTCTGCAAAAATTTGCATAACCGCGAGGCGGCAATTATCAGCATCCACCCGCATAACGACCGCGGCACGGCGGTGGCATCGGCAGAACTTGCCATGATGGCCGGCGCGGAACGCATTGAAGGAACGCTGTTCGGCAACGGCGAGCGCACCGGCAACCTTGACCTTGTTACCGTGGCGCTGAACATGTTTACGCAGGGTGTTGACCCTCAGCTTGACTTTACCAACATTCTGGAAATTAAAAAGATTTACGAAAAATGCACCAAAATGCACGTGCATGAACGCCAGCCATACGCAGGCGAACTGGCCTTTACCGCTTTTTCCGGCTCCCACCAGGACGCTATCCGCAAAGGCTACGAATATATGGAAAATTCCGGCACGCCGTATTGGGAAGTGCCTTACCTGCCCATTAATCCGGCGGATATCAGCCGCGAATACGAGCCGGTTATCCGCATTAACAGTCAGTCCGGCAAGGGCGGCGCAGCCTTTGTGCTGGAACATGCCTGCGGTTACCGCCTGCCGAAGGAAATGCACCCGGAATTTGGCGCAATTGTCAAAGCAGCCAGCGATGCTTACGGCGATGAGCTGAAGGAAGACCAGATTGTCGAGCTGTTTAATAAGGAATACCTTGACTTTAAAGGTAAATACAGCTTATTGCAGCACCGCTTTACGGAACTGCGCGAGCTGGACGGTACGACGGAAACGCGCTTTGAAGGCTATATTAACGACAACGGTGTAATCAAGATGATTGTCGGCAGCGGCAACGGCCCGATTGACAGCTTCTTCCAGGCAATCAGCAGCATCGGCGTTGTGGGCTACGAATTTGTAAACTACCATGAACATGCTATTTCACGCGGCAGTGACGCGCTGGGTATCTGCTACATCGAACTGAAAGTGCCGGGCAACGGACATATCTTCGGCGTCGGCATTAACGCCAACATCAACGTCGCCGCAATTCAGGGCATTCTCTGCGCCATCAACCGCGCCGAAGCAGAACACGGCACAGAACAGTAATAAGTAAATAATAAAGTAATAAAAAAGTAAATATCAGCAGTAAAGTAACTATAAACAACCCCGTTTACAAAAGTAAACGGGGTTGTTTGCGTTTAAGTAAAAATTTTAAAGCCCCCTTGTCAGGTTTAGCCAACTGGTAATTTTTTCTGCCCAAAATTAGGGCAGCGCGCTTTTAACCACGCACAGCGGGGAGTAAATATTACCGTAAAGTGGTTGGCCAACCATAAACTACCGGTAGGAAAAAAGTTTCCCCAAGACCAGTAAAAGTACGACTTACGCTAACCGAAATGTCTTGCGGGGGGGTAAAGGTATGGTAAAATATTGTTATAAATTAGTGTAAAATAAAATTATAAGTTTTATTAAAGTCAACAAAACGATAAAAGACAGGGGATTAAATTGAGAAAATATTTGTTGCCGATGTTTCTGGCAGCGCTTGATGTTATCAGTATTATCACAGCTGCTTTTATAAGTATTTACCTGCGTTTTGACAGCGGAGCAATACCTGCCAACTATCTTAATATGTTAGTTGGCTATTTGCCGTTAACAGTTTTAATTTATCTTATCTGCTTTTTGTTTTTTAAACTTTACGGCAGAATCTGGCGTTATGCCGGAAGTATAGAGCTTGTAGCAATTGTTGCTGCCTGTGGTTTAGGTAGTACTGCATGGTATCTGGCTTCGGTAGGTATAGGTTCTGTACTGCCACGCCTTTTATATATCATGACAGGCATACTTTTAATGCTTTTTATCGGCGGCAGCCGTATGGCCTTGCGTATGTACAGCTATGTGATGAACAAGCCCAAATATAAGGAATTGCAGCGTAAAAAGAACAAAGTCCTCATTATCGGCGCAGGCGATGCCGGTGCGTTGCTGATGCGCGAAATAGAACGTTACCATATCGCCAACCGTCAGGTAGTTGGTTTTATTGATGACGATAAAAACAAAATCGGCAAATCAATGCTGGGGGTAAAAATACTTGGCAGCCGTAACGATATAACGTCGATAGCAAATGCTAAAGGCATTGATGAAATAATAATTGCCATGCCTTCCGTAAAAGGAAAAGAAATAAAAGCCATTATTGACATTTGCAAGCAGACAAACTGTAAGCTTACTATCTTGCCCGGACTTTACGAGATTATTGAAGGCAAGGTAAGCATCAGCCAGCTGCGCCCTGTTGACGTAGAAGATTTATTGGGACGCGATCCTGTAAAGCTTGACACTACAGCCGTAAAAGAATACTTAAGCGGCAAAATAGTGCTTATAACCGGTGCTGGCGGCAGCATAGGCAGTGAAATAGTACGCCAGGTAGCAAAAATGCAGCCTGCTAAACTTTTGCTTTTAGGCAAAGGCGAAAACAGTATCTACGAAATTACGCAGGAAATGAAAATAGAATACCCGCAACTTAAAACAGTGCCAATTATTGCTGATGTGCGCGACAAAGAACGCATAAATGCCATTATGGACTATTTTAAACCGCAGGTAGTATTCCACGCAGCTGCACATAAGCATGTGCCCTTAATGGAATATCAGCCGGCAGAAGCTGTGCGCAACAATATTTTAGGTACTAAAGTAGTGGC
>CASEGD010000169.1 GCA_949287345.1 uncultured Phascolarctobacterium sp.
GTTTTAATGGTAATGTTTTTGTTGACGATTTTAATTTCGCCCTTTGCCATATCCACATCAAGCTCGTCGCCCGCTTCAATCTGCTCCACGTCCTTGCCGATTTCCAGCACCGGCAGGCCGATATTAATCGCGTTGCGGTAAAAAATGCGGGCAAAGCTGTCGGCGATAATGCACTTAACGCCCTTCACTTTCAGCACAACCGGCGCATGTTCGCGGCTGGAGCCGCAGCCGAAGTTTTTGCCTGCCACAACAATGTCGCCCGGCTTTACGTTGGCGGCAAAGTTTACCACCAAATTCTCCTTGCTGTCCTCCATTGCGTGTTCGGCCAGCTCGTTAAAATCGCTGATGTTCAAATATCTTGCGGGGATGATAACATCCGTATCTACATGGTCGCCATAACGCCAAACTTTACTCATTTCATTACCTCCTCGGGGCTGGTAATATAACCGGTTACGGCACTTGCCGCCGCCGTGTACGGGCTTGCCAGGTAAACTTCACTGTCCACATGGCCCATGCGCCCGCGGAAGTTGCGGTTAGTGGTGCTGACTGCCCTTTCGCCCGCAGCCAAAATGCCCATGTAGCCGCCAAGGCAAGGCCCGCAGGTCGGGGTGCTTACAGCAGCGCCCGCGTCGATAAAGGTATCAATGTAGCCCAGCTTCATCGCTTCTTTATAAATCTCCTGCGTTGCAGGGATGATGATGCAGCGCACAGAAGGATGCACCTTGCGCCCCGCCAGCACTTCCGCAGCCTGCGCCAGATCTTCAAGGCGCCCGTTGGTGCAGCTGCCCACAACAACCTGGTCGATTTTAATATC
This sequence comes from uncultured Phascolarctobacterium sp., assembly GCA_949287345.1. Classification (GTDB taxonomy): domain Bacteria; phylum Bacillota; class Negativicutes; order Acidaminococcales; family Acidaminococcaceae; genus Fusicatenibacter_A. The sequence continues at coordinate 815 of CASEGD010000169.1, forward strand.
GCGCCCTTCGGTTACGGGGTGAGTGTTTTCCGGCAGGTGCGGGTAAGCAACCACCGGCACCAATTTATCAAGCTCAATCGTTACCACGCGCTCATAAACAGCGTCGGCGTCAGGCTCAACGCCCTGCCACTCTCGGTCCACGCGCCCTTTAAGGTAAGCAATGGTTTTATCGTCCACGGGGAAGATACCGTTTTTAGCGCCCGCTTCAATCGCCATATTGCAAATGGTAAAGCGGTCTGCCATTTCCAGCTCCGCCACGCCGTCGCCGCAAAACTCCAGCGACTGGTAACGCGCGCCGTCCACGCCAATCATGCCGATTAAGGTTAAAATAACGTCCTTGCCTTTTACAAAGCGCGGCAGCTTGCCGGTAAGCTCAACCTTAATGGCGGCAGGCACTTTAAACCAGCTGGTGCCGCTTGCCATCGCGCAACCGATATCGGTGGAACCCATACCGGTGGAAAGCGCGTTTACCGCACCGTAAGTGCAGGTATGCGAATCCGCACCGATAACAATCTCGCCCGGCGCAACAAGCCCGCTGTCTGGCAGCAGGGTATGCTCAATGCCCATGCGGCCAACTTCAAAATAGTTTTTAATATCGTGCGCACGCGCAAAATCGCGCATAGTTTTGCACATCGTTGCCGCCTTAATATCCTTGCAGGGCGAAAAATGGTCCGGCACCAAAGCGATTTTATTTTTGTCAAACACCGGCCTGCCGATTTTTTCAAACTCGTTAATCGCCGGAGGGCCGGTAATATCGTTTGCCAGCACCAAATCCACCTGCGATACCAGCAAATCGCCTGCGGAAACGCTGTCGCGCCCGGCGTGCCTTGCCAGTATCTTTTCCGTCATCGTCATACCCATAGTAACTTCCTCCTGTTGTTTAAATCCATAAAGCAATAAAAAAACCCTGCCTGCGTTTTGCAGACAGGGGCGATTATGCACCGCGGTACCACCCTGATTGGGTCTTCATTTTGCGTAACGCTGCGTCGGCGGCGCTTCCTACTAAAGTTCAAAAGCGCGGCTCCCGGGCGAGCATCTGCCATTTAACCGCTGCGGCTTGCACCTTCCGCCGCCTCTCTTTGCCGGTTGCCGTGGCCTGTTCCCGTTCTTAGCCTTTATCAATAACACAATGCCTATGATGTTTATGTTGCCTTTACATTATCTCAATATTTTTAGCGTCTGTCAAGATTTTTTGTATTGTTGAATGTTAAATATGCAATTTTTGTATTTTATTTAACAAAATACTGGACTATTTGCGTAAAATGGCATATTCTATTATTTAACAGATATACGGAAAAGCAGGGGTGGCAGCATGAAACTGTTGAAAGACAAAATCAAAAGCGAAGGAATCGTGCTGAATGATTCCATTTTAAAGGTAGATTCTTTTTTAAACCATCAGATTGACCCGGAATTGATGATGGCTGTCGGCAAAGAATTTGCCGAGCGTTTTAAAAATGAAAAAATCGACAAGGTTTTTACCATTGAATCCAGCGGCATCGCGTGTGCGCTGACGACAGCGCTGTGCCTGCATGTGCCGGTTGTGTTTGCCCGCAAGCAGAAAAGCGAGCTGATGAGCAGCGCGGCTTACACCACCAAGGTTTACAGCTTTACCAAAAAAGTTACCAGCGACGTAAGCGTGCTGAAAAAGTTTTTACACGAAGGCGAAAGCGTTTTGATTGTGGACGACTTTTTAGCTAACGGCGAAGCAGCGCTCGGCCTTGCGGATATTGCGCATCAGGCAGGCTGCAAGGTTGCAGGCATCGGCATCGTGATTGAAAAATCCTTCCAGCCGGGGCACCAGCGCATTGTGGACGCAGGCTACCATCTGGAATCGCTGGCGCGCATTAAAGCCTTTAAAGACGGACAGGTTGTATTTGAAGAATAAAAAATTAACCGCACTG
>CASEGD010000170.1 GCA_949287345.1 uncultured Phascolarctobacterium sp.
GAACAAGGTTTGAACGTAGATGGCAAAGAAAAGATAAAGAGAAAAAACAGACAAAAAAGAGAAAAGAAAAGAAACGTACACCCACATAAACGGCGGCAAGGGCAAAAAATTAACCCTGCCGCCAAAAATTTTTTTACGGCAGCGGCAAAACAAAATTTTTACCCGCAGGTTAATTTTAAAACGCCAAACACGTTTATATGGGTGTAAGGGCAAACGACAAAAACAAAATCAGCCCGCAGAAAGGAGCCGGTAAAATGGCAGCACAAAAAACTATTTTATCCCAAACTATGGCAATCAACGTGGAGGACGGCTTTGATGACGAAGGCGGCGCGAAAACCAAGGCGCATACCTATTCGGGCATCAAAAAAGACGCTTCTGCTGATGAGCTTGTTAAAGCTGGTGCGGCGCTGGGCAGCCTGATGGAAAACGAAGTAGTGAACATCGTCGTAACCGAAAAAGCCGAAGTGGCCGAAGCCGAGTAATGAAGGAGGAATGTGAAGATGGAAAAAGTATTGCAGCTTGTATTTAAAAAAGCAGACGGCAAGCAGAAGGTGCTTAACGTAACCGACCCGCGCGAAGGCGTAACCGGCGAAGAAGCACGCACCACCATGCAGAGCGTTGTGGACAGCGGCGTGTTCAATGCCGACGGCAACGCGCTGACCGAAGTTGTGGAAGCGCGCCTGCGCAGCACCGACGTAACCGTGCTTAAATAAGCCATGGACGCGGAGCTTATTTTCAGCCAGCTGGCGAACTTCGGGTTTCCGGTAGTGCTTTCGTGGTACTTACTTGTACGCATGGAAAGCAAGCTGGACAAACTGACCGAAAGCATCGCCACGCTGACCAACACCATAACCCGCAGCGCAGCCTAACAGCACGCTTGCGCGGATAAAAAAACAGCCTGACGCAGATAGCGCCGGGCTGTTTTTGTTTATTTCTTCTGTTTTCTGATTTCCGTTACCGGCACGCCGCCGATGCCCCAGTTATCCGTGTCAACTTCGTCGATAACGACAACGGTGGTCAACTTCGTCGATAACGACAACGGTGGTGGCGGTGTTTTTGTTCAGCACGCGGTGCAGAAGCTCCGTCGCACCTTCAATAAGCTGCTTTTTCTGCTCCGGCGTAACATTGCCTTCGCGCGTAATTTTAATGTTAACGTATGGCATAAAATCACCCCTTTACAGGTATATTATAACATAAAAATAATCTGCGCCGGGCGCGATAAAACGTAATTTGCCTTAATCCGCGCAAGCGAATATAATAGGCAGTGGGAGTTGATATTATGCAGTACAGGCTGGTGCGCACAAAAAGGCGCACACTGGCGATAACGATAGACGGCGAGGGCGAATGCGTGGTGCGCGCGCCCATGCGCATGCCGCAGCGCGAGATAGAAGCGTTTGTGGCGGAAAAGGCGGCGTGGATACTTGCCAAGCAGCGCGAAATGCAGATGAAAAGCAGCAAAGCGCAGCACTTGCAGCCAAGGCTTACGGACGGCGCGGAATGGAACATTGCCGGGCGCAGGCTGATACTGCGCTTTGTAAGCGGCGTGCCCAAAAGTTATGCTTGCTTTACGGAAACGGAACTGGAATGCAGCTGCGAGATAACCGAAAAGGCGTTAATTAAATTTTTAAAGCAGTTTGCCAAAGATTATTTTGCATGGCGCGTTAGTGAACTTGCCGCCGCTGCCCACGCACAGCCGCGTGACGTAAAGGTTAGCGAAGCACAGGCACGTTGGGGCTCGTGCAGCGCGCAGAACGTGCTGAACTTCAGCTGGCGGCTTATTTTTGCTCCGCCCGCGCTGATTGAGTACGTTATAGTACACGAACTGTGCCATATCGGCTGTATGAACCACAGCCCCGCCTTCTGGCAGCGCGTCGCCGCCCTAATGCCCGATTACGTAAGCAGACGTAAACAGCTGAAAGAGTGTGGGTATATATTAAAATGGTTCAGGTGAAAATAGATAAAACGCCGCTGATTTATGTCGGCGGTTATTTTATTTGTGAACACTGTTAAAAATAAGCGTGTAAGCGGCGGTAATAGTTTTTGTTTAAGCTCAGATGTGGTATAATTATAATGTTATAGAATGCTTACAAGGCTTTTGTTAATAATTTACCGGTGAGGAGCGGAATTATGAATAAAAAACTTCTGGCTGCCGTGTGCCTGGCTGCGGCAACAACTTTAAATACTGCCTGGGCAGATGATTATACCAGCGGCGACGGCAGATACGAAGAACCGAATTTTGATATGAACTTGACGCAGGAAGAAGCGGCTGCCGTTAAAGACGATAAAGATGTGACGGAAGCGAAAGACGGCGAAGAAAAAGCCGCGCCGCTGCCGATAACGATGACCGGCGAATATGCCAGCTATGATTCCGTAAGCGGCGATTTTGTTGCCGAAGGCAATGTTGTAATTACGCAGGGCACCGAAACCTTAAAAACAGTGCGCGCCGAGGGTAATATGAAAACCGGCGACGTATGGTTGAAACAGGGCGGTACTTTGGTAGAGCCTGACAGCGTTATGAACGGCGAGTGGGCATACTACAATTTTAATAATAAAACAGGCGAAATAAAAAAGATAGACGGCAAGGGCGGTAAGGATTATTTCCGTGCGCCGCACGCGACTATTTACCCGGATAAAATGGTTGTTGACCAGGGCGGCGAAATGACGCGCTGCCCGGCAGTGGAGCATGTACCGTGCCTTTTGATTACGGCTGATACCTTTGAAATTTACCCGCACGAAAAAATGGTAGCGCACGACGTAAAGGTATATGTTAAAGGCAAGCATGTTTATTCCCGCGAAACATGGGTAAATGAACTGGGCAAGGACAGCGCGTCGCGTATTATGCCGACAATCGGCTATGACGGTGACGACGATAAGGGTATGTATATCCGCCTGCGCTATGATTATGATATTGACCAGAATACTAACGTGCATGTTGATTTGCCTTATTACAGCAAAGGGCATTTTAAACCGGTCGGCGAAGTTACCCATAACCAGCGCAATTATTATTTGCAATATCAAAGCGGCTGGTATGAAGAAGACGATGAATGGATAAATAAAAAGAATGATATCGGTTTTTACTACAAACCGCATTATTTTATCGACGGTATTCCCGTAACTTACAGGCTTTATGCCCACAGAGGTTTATGGAAGAATGATGAAACCGGCATCCAGAGCTGGCATACAGAATACGGTGCGTTTTTAGACCATGACCGTATTTATCTGTTTAACAGTGAAAATACATTCCTTGATTTAACGGTCGGCAAAAAGTGGGTAAATGAAAGTTATACTGATGAAACCACTGATACCATGGCTTATTATGCAACTCTTGGGCAAAAGTTAGGCGATAAATGGTATACCTGGGCCGGTTATTATCGTGAAAAAACTACTACTAATCTGTATGATTACGATCAGCCGGATATGGAACGCGAGCTGCGCAACGGCATCAGCTACAAGCCTGATGACAAGAATACGTTTACCGTTGTTAACCGTTATGACATGGGGCAGCACAGAAACTACGAAACCGTTTATACATGGCAGCACCGTTTCTGCTGCTGGGCAATCAGCTTTGAGTATGAGCAGGAACATTTTGACGGCGGCAGCAACGACTGGACCATTAAGTACGAATTTTTGAACTGGTAACGAAGCTGCAAGCGGCATTATGCAGCAGGTTGCCGCTGCCGCTGACATCATCAAAAAAGCGCTGGCAGGCGGGCATAAGGTACTGTTCTGCGGCAACGGCGGCAGCGCGGCCGACAGCCAGCACTTGGCGGCGGAATTTGTCGGGCGCTTCCAGAAGGAGCGCAAGGGTATTGCCGGTATCGCGCTGACGGTTGATACTTCCATCCTGACTGCCGTTGCCAACGATTACGGCTACGACCGCGTGTTCTCCCGTCAGGTAGAGGCGTTGGGGCAGCCGGGTGACGTTCTGGTAGGCATTTCTACCAGCGGCAACAGCAAAAATGTGCTGGCGGCTATCGCCGAAGCTAAAGCCAAAGGCATGTCCTGCATCGGCATGACTGCCGAGGGCGGCGGCAAAATGAAGGACGAGTGCGATATCTGCATCGCCATTCCGTGCCCGGTTACGGCGCGCGCGCAGGAGATGCACATTTTGATCGGCCATATTATTTGCGAACTGGTGGATGGTGAATAATGTCACAGTTAAGCTGCACCAATTTTTTAGCAGAAAAAATACAACAACTTAAAATTGCCGTTATCGGCGATGT
>CASEGD010000171.1 GCA_949287345.1 uncultured Phascolarctobacterium sp.
ATGGCCGGTTTGACGGGCGAAAACATCAACCCCGACCACATTATCGTTTCCATGTTTACGCTTGCCGTAGCAATTATCGGCTCGGTTGCCTTCCGCGGCTTCCTCGGCATCATCCCGGTGCTGTTCGCCGTTATCTGCGGCTATATAATGGCGCTGTTTATGGGCCTTGTCGATTTAACGCCCGTTATCAACGCGCCGTGGTTCCAGATTCCGCACTTCTACAGTCCGGTATTCAATCTGGACGCTATCTTAATCATCGCGCCTGCGGCGCTGGTTGTACTGGCTGAACACATCGGCCATCTGGTTGTAACCGGAAACATTGTCGAACGCGACCTGATTAAAGACCCGGGGCTGTCCCGCTCGCTGTTTGCGGACGGCTGCTCCAACATTCTGTCCGGCTTCTTCGGCGCAACGCCTAACACCACTTACGGCGAGAACATCGGCGTTATGGCCATCACCAAAGTTTACAGCGTGTGGGTTATCGGCGGCGCGGCAGTGTTCGCCATTCTGCTCAGCTTCATCGGCAAGCTGTCCGAGCTCATCCACAGCATCCCCGTGCCGGTAATGGGCGGCGTGTGCATCCTGCTGTTCGGCGTTATCGCTGCCAGCGGCCTGCGCGTACTGGTTGAAAGCAAGGTTGATTACAGCAAATCATCGTTTTAAGCGTAACCTTCAAAATCCTCGACCGCCTCGGATTTTTGAACCACATCTAAAAAACAACTAAAGCAGGTTAACTTTTACGGTTAGCCTGCTTTTTTTATGCTTGCGTATTGTTTTTATCCCGCTTGGGCGGATATAATTATAATAAGGAGGCGGTTTTATGGTTAACGAAACTTTAAAGGATTACAGCAAAAAGCAGCTAATTGAACTGATAGAAAACTACTGCAAAAACTGGCTGGCGATGGACGGCGTGTGGTTTCAGTCCGTAGAACAAAAATACGGCATGGACGAAGCCATGGAGCACGACTGCGCCATTTGGGAAAAGTTTACCGTTATTGAAGCCAAACGCATTAAAGCCTTTTTAAACCTGCCGGATAACGCCGGTATTGAAGGTTTGAAGCAGGCTTTAAAGCTGCGTTTGTACGCCAACATTAACCGCGATGAGATTATTGTGGAAGGCAACACGCTGACCTACCGCACTACGGAATGCCGCGTGCAGCACGCCCGCACAAGCAAGAGCATGGAACTGCACCCGTGCAAAAGCGTGGGCATTATTGAATACGGCCTGTTTGCCAAAACGATTGACAGCCGCTTTACCTGCGAGTGCGCAAGCTGCTACCCCGATATTACCGACAATACCTGCCACTGCGCATGGAAGTTTACTCTTGCGGATTAGACGGCGTTTTTTCCGCGCCGCTTTCCGTAAATTTATATTCCGTTTTTTCTTCAAGCGTTGTTACTGCGCCGCCCGTTTTCCACGGTGCGGCCTTTTTTATTGTGCCTGCGGTTACGTTGCCCGCTTCGTCAAAATACACGCAGGTTTCCTTTTTAAACTCCACAAAACCGGCGTTGGTGTTGTCCGCCATATTCTGCTGCCAGAAGGCAGGGCGCAACGCCGTGTCCTCCGCCAGCGTGCCTGTTTTAACGGCGCCGCTGTCGTAAAATTCCAGAATGCTGCTGTCGTCAAAAGTTACAAAGCCGTACTGCCCGTCGCCCAGCGCAATAGTCGCCTTGCCAGCAACCGTGCCGCTTAAAACCGTGCCCTGCGTGCTGAACGTAACGGCGGTGTTATCCTTGTAGCGCAAATGCCCATAGCTTGAAAGCGCAATGTTGTACACGCCGCCCGGCCAGTAGCGGTGGTGGCGCGGAAACCAGCCCCCGCCCGTGTATGCAGAAACAAAATAATGGTCGTTAATAATGCGCTGCCAGCCGTGCGGGCGCAGGTAAGTATCATCTGCCAGCGTCCCGCTGATAACTTCGCCGTTATCGTTTAAACGCACGGCAGTGTTCTTTTTAAACTTTATCGTTTCACCGACGCTCCACCCCTGCGGATGCAGCTCTGTGTTCTTATCCAGCGTGCGGCTTGTTGCGGCAAAGGCAGTGCCCGTTACCGCAAAGCACAACATAAAAACAAATATAATCAACCTTTTCAGCATTATCATCACCTCTTGTTTTTATTGTACAATTTTGGGGATGAAAATGTTGTGAAAAAATTTTTAAAAATTTTAGCAAAAAGGGCTTGCAATTTAGATAAAATGCCGCTATAATATATCTTGTGTTCAAGAGAACACAAAGTAACTCCGGGATAGTGTAATGGTAGCACAAATGACTCTGGATCATTTTGTCTGGGTTCGAGTCCTAGTCCCGGAGCCATTTTTTTACGGCGCTATGGTCAAGAGGCTAAGACGTCGCCCTCTCAAGGCGAAATCACGGGTTCGATTCCCGTTAGCGCTACCAAATGGTTCTTAAATGCTTCGGCATGATGCCGGAGTTTTTTTATTTTGCAAAACAAATTAAATGTTGCTTCAAATACATTAAAAGCCCTGCGGTACATTATACCACAGGGCTTTGTTTATTGTTTTCACTTCTTCTCGTACAAAATACGGATGGAGTTTAAGACGCACAGCATGGCGACACCGGTATCGGCAAACACTGCCGCCCACATGCTGGCATAGCCCATAAGGCCTGCCACCATAATTACGGCTTTAACGCCCAGCGCGAAAATTACGTTCTGCCACGCAATTTTATTGGTGCGGCGTGCAATGCCAAGCGCCTGCGGGATGGCGTTCATTTCCAACTTCATAAAAACAACGTCGGCTGCTTCCAGCGCTGCGTCCGCACCGCTGCCCATAGCCGCGCCGACATCTGCGCCAGCCAGCACAGGCGCGTCGTTAATGCCGTCGCCGACAAACATGACGCTGCCGTACTTACTGCGCAGGCGTCCAAGCTCGTTCAGCTTATCCTGCGGAAGCAGTTTGGCACGCACGTCATCGATGCCAGCAGCCGCAGCAACTGCATTGGCGCTTGCTTCGGCGTCGCCCGTCAGCATAGCAGTGGTCAGCCCCATGGCTTTAATGCGTTTAACAGCTTCCACAGCGTCAGCCTTAATGGTATCGGCAATAATCAGCTGCCCCAGGTATTTGCCGTTTTGGGCAACCAGCACTTCCGT
>CASEGD010000172.1 GCA_949287345.1 uncultured Phascolarctobacterium sp.
GCTTGGTCTATCTCAATTTTGTCCTGGTCATTTTCCAATGTTATCAGCATGTTTTTTCTCCCGTTTATGCTTTTCGTATTCCTCGTAAGCGCGGATAACGGCGCCGACAATCTCGTGGCGCACAACGTCGCTTTCGCCAAAGTTTACAATGCCGATGCCCGAAGTATTGCGCAAAATGTAAGCCGCCTGCTTCAAGCCGCTTTTTTTGCCGCCCGGCAGGTCAATCTGCGTCACGTCGCCGGTAATAACCATCTTCGAGCCAAAGCCGAAGCGCGTCAAAAACATTTTCATCTGTTCCGGCGTAGTATTCTGCGCCTCGTCCAGTATAATAAAAGCATCGTTCAGCGTGCGCCCGCGCATATAGGCCAGCGGCGCAACTTCAATCGTTCCGCGCGTAACATATTTCTGAAAGGTTTCGTTGCCCAGCATATCGTACAGCGCGTCGTACAGCGGTCGCAGGTACGGGTCAACCTTGTCCTGCATATCGCCCGGCAAAAAGCCCAGTTTCTCACCAGCTTCCACCGCAGGGCGCGTTAAAATAATGCGCTCAACTTCCTTGTTTTTCAGCGCCTTCACCGCCAGGGCAACAGCCAAATACGTTTTGCCCGTACCCGCAGGGCCGATGCCAATGGTAATCGCATTGCGGCGGATAGCGTCGATATAGTTCCACTGCCCCAGCGTTTTTGCCTTAACCTGCCTGCCGCGGCGCGTAACGATAATAGTATCGGCGTACATACGGTGCAGCGCGTCCAACTGTGCCTCGGCAATCATGCGGATGCTGTAACGCACGTCATGCGTCGTTATCGCCGCACCCTGACGCTCCAAAAACAGCAGCTCCTTAAACAGGCTCTCCAGCTGTTTAACCTCGTTTTCATCGCCGCTGAAGGCAATGGTGTTGCCGCGCGCCACAATTTTGGCATCATAGCAATCCTGAATCACGCGCAAAAGCTCATCGTTGCGTCCCAAAACCGCCAGCATCTCCTGCTGGTCTGCTACTTCAATCAGGCCTTCACTTTGCATTAAAGTCAAATCCGCGCTCCTTTCGTCACTCTTTTATCGTAATCTTCTTAATAACAACATCCTCAACCGGCCTGTCGTTGGCGTCCGTCACCACATGGCCGATTTTATAAACAACGTCCATGCCCTTCGTCACTTTGCCAAAAACGGCATGCTTGCCGTCAAGCCACGGGCAATCGCGCAGCGTGATAAAAAACTGGCTGCCGCCGGTGTTCGGGCCTGCATTAGCCATCGAAAGCACGCCCGGACCGTCATGCAGCAGCTTGCTGCTGAACTCGTCCTTAATCGTGTAACCGGGGCCTCCCATGCCGGTTCCCGTCGGGTCGCCGCCTTGAATCATAAAATTATCAATAACGCGGTGGAAAATCACACCGTTGTAAAAGCCTTTGTTCGCAAGGTCAATAAAATTTTTACAGGTGTTCGGCGCCAAATCCGTCGCCAAAGCAATTTCAAAACTGCCCATATTCGTTTCAAACACAGCCGTCGCAGGCGGCAATTTCTCTGCTTCCGGCTCGCTGCCGCAAGCGCTTAAGGCAAAGCTGAACATAAGCATTATTAAAAGCAAAACTTTTTTCAAAGCCGTTCCCTCCATGTAAAATAGCGTATAAATATATTATAACTCTTTAAACCGGAGCGCGTCAAAAATTATAAATGCGCACGCAGCCAACCGATAACTTCTTCCGCCGCCTTGTTGCTGTGGTTGGTAAAGCTGTGGTCTGCGCCGTTTACAATTACCAGCTTCTTCGGGCGCCCCGCCAGTGCAAAACTGCGCTGCGCCTGCTCCACCGCAACGGTTTCATCGTCACTTCCGTGGATAATTAAAAGCGGGCGTTTCTGCCAGTTTTTCAAAAGCTGCGGCAAATTGTAATTATCAAGGTCGCTGACAAAATCAGGCGTCAGCGTCAGGCTGCCGCGCTCGTCCTCTAAATCAAGCGTTTCTCCGCCCTTTAAACGGTGGTAATTCTCATCGCCCAGCGCGTTTTTAAACGTAGCGTGCAAATCATTGGGCGTTGCCCACAAAGCAAGCCCGGCAATCTCGCTGCGGCGCGATGCCGTTACCAACGATGCCGCCCCGCCCATGCTGCGCCCCAGCAAAAACAGGCGCGGGTTGTTGTACTTTTTCAGCGCAAAATCAAGCACTGCCTCAAGCTCCGCAATCTGGTGCGAAAGAATCTGGCTGCCCGTAAAATTAAAGCGTAGCACATTTACAAACATCGAAGCCATCTGCGACAGATACGCTGCCCTGCCGCCACCCTCCATGCTTCCGCGGAAGCCGTGCGCCATTATTAAAAGATTATTGGGCGCATCGTCGTACTGGCACGGCTGAAACTTAGCCTCCATATCGCCATAAGGCCCGGTAATTGTTAAAGATTCATCAAATTTAACTCGCATTTTCAATCCTTCTTTTATGTTGTTATGCTTATATTATATCAAAACAAGCTAAAAATAAAAAACAAAAATATTTTACAGCACTTTGCCAAAACAAACGCAAATTTTACGCACCTTAATAAAATTTGTTGACAAACCCGCGCTGCCGTGGTATTATTACTATTGTTCCGTTATAAACGGATACCAAACGTGCCGAAGTGGCGGAATTGGCAGACGCACTTGACTCAAAATCAAGCGGGTTTA
>CASEGD010000173.1 GCA_949287345.1 uncultured Phascolarctobacterium sp.
GGAAATGCTATGATTAAGCTACAAGCAGTAATAAATTTTTTAAGGAGTGATATAAATGGCAGCATTACATTTGGAAGCAGCTGATTTTAAACAGGAAGTATTGGAAGCAAAAGGCAAAGTTCTGGTTGACTTTTTTGCAACATGGTGCGGCCCCTGCCGTATGCTCAGCCCGATTATCGACCAGCTGGCAGACGAAGTTGAGGATGTTAAGGTTTGCAAGGTTGATATTGATAAGGCAGAAGCACTGGCAGCGGAATACGGCGTTGAAGTTGTGCCGACCCTTATTGTTTTTGAAAACGGACAGGTTGTTAAAAGCGCCAGCGGCGTAATGCCGAAACCCGTAATTTTGGACATGCTGAAATAAGGTGTTTTTATGGCTGATAAAGTAACGGATATTATTATCATCGGCGGCGGCACTGCCGGTATGACGGCGGCCGTTTATGCCGGGCGCGCCGGACGCAGCGTGAAGGTGCTGGAGCAGACTATCCACGGCGGGCAGATTATCAATACCTCGCATGTGGAGAACTTCCCCGGTTTTGATAATATTGCCGGTTTTGAGTTTGCAACGGCGCTGTACGATCAGGCGGTTAAATTCGGTGCGGAATTTGTGTACGAAAAAGTTACCGGCATTGAAGTTGACGGCGATATCAAACGCGTGCTGACGGCAAACGGGCATTATGACGCTAAAGCCGTGATTATCGCAACCGGTGCGCGCCCGCGCCCGATTGGCGTTGCCGGTGAAGAAAAATTCGTCGGCAGGGGTATTTCTTTCTGCGCTACCTGCGACGGCGCTTTTTACAAAGGCAAAACGGTAGCGGTTATCGGCGGCGGCAACACGGCATTAGATGATGCGGTTGTGCTTTCGCAGCTTGCCCAAAAGGTTTACCTTATTCACCGACGTCAGGAGTTCCGTGCGGAAAAACAGCTGGTAGAAAAAGTGCATAAGCCCGATAATATCGAGTTCATCCTCGATACCGTTGTTACCGGTATTAAAGGTGATAAGCGTCTGGAAGCGCTGGAACTGCAAAACAAAGTTACCGGCGAAAAAACGGAACTGGCTGTGGACGGCGTGTTTGTTGCCATCGGCCAGATGCCGGAAAACGATGTGTTTAAAAATGTGGTAGAGGTTGACCATGCAGGGTACATTGTTGCCGGTGAGGATTGCCATACCAGCTGCCCCGGCATTTTTGCGGCGGGCGACGGACGCACCAAAAAAGTGCGCCAGCTTACAACCGCAGCGGCGGACGGCACCATAGCGGCGCTTGCTGCCAGCGAATATATAGGCTGAATACAGAAACGGTTTTTGCAAAAGCAGAAGCCGTTTCTTTTTTATTCTTTTCAGTAAACCTATTTACAAATAAAGGTTAACGATGTATAATGTGATTGTTAACCAAATAAAATCAAATGGTTTACCAAACGGGAGGGCATTATGAACTGGATTATTGACTTGACAGATAAAGTTTTAAACGGCGGCGAGGTGACAAGGGAAGAAGCCGAGCGCCTGATAAATGTAAGCGACGATGATACGATGCTGCTTTTGGCGATGGCAGATAAAATCCGCCAGAAGTTTAACGGTAACGCTGTAGATTGCTGCGCGATTATCAACGGACGCAGCGGACGCTGCCCGGAGAACTGCAAATTTTGCGCGCAATCGGCGCATTACCATACCGGCGTTAAGGAATATCCGCTTTTAAGCGAACAGGAATTTGTTGACGCTGCCAAAAAAGCAAAAGCCGCCGGTGCGGTAAGGTTTTCGATTGTGACGAGCGGCAGAGGGCAGAGCAAGGCGGACGATTTTGAAAATATCTGCAAGGCGCTGAAACGTATTAAGGAAGAAGTTGGCATTGAAGTTTGCTGCTCGCTGGGCATTTTGACGGAGGAGCAGGCGTTTAAGCTGAAAGAGCTGGGCGTTACGCGCTACCATTCCAATCTGGAAACTGCGCGCAGCCACTTCCCCGATATTTGCAGCACGCACACTTACGAGGACAAAATGTTTACTATTTACAATGCGCAAAAGGCCGACCTGCGTGTGTGCAGCGGCGGTATTTTCGGGCTTGGCGAAACGCCGGAGCAGCGTGTGGAAATGGCGTTTGAATTAAAACGCCTCGGCATCGACAGTGTGCCTTTAAATCTTTTAACGCCGATACCGGGCACACCATTTGAAAACAATAAGCCGTTGAAACCGCTGGAAATTCTGCGCGCTTATGCCGTGTTCCGTTTTGTGCTGCCAAAGGCGCTTATCCGCACGGCGGGCGGCCGCGAGGTGAACCTGCGTGATTTGCAGTGCCTGGCGCTTAACGGCGGGCTGAACGGCATTATGGTGGGCGGCTATTTAACCACCGGCGGCAGAAGCCCGCAAGCCGATAAAGTAATGATTAAAGATTTGGGGCGCACGGTAACGCACCCAGTTTTGTAAGAGGTGCAGCAATGCTTTACAGTGTAAAAATGCGGTCGGCACAGGGCGGTGCGCATGAGCTTGGAGGCAGGCATATCAGTGGTGCGGAAAGGATTTTGCCGGGCGACCAGCTTGATTACGCCGTGCTGACGATGCTGCACCGGGCGCGTGAACATGAACGCGGCTGTGCTGATTTTATCAGCCTGAAGGTTGAAGAAATTTATAAGCCGCTTTTGGCATTCAGCACATGCAAAGCGGCAACGGCGGCAGAAGGACACAGGGCTGCCATTGATGAACTGGTGCGTGCCGGTGTAAGCATTAATGCAGCGGCGCGCGGGTTGGCAATGCTTAATGGTTTGACAGACAGTATGCGCGGTGCGATGGTGCTGGACGCTGAAAGCGGGCTGCGCATTGACGGCATGGGTGAACGTGGCGTACGTGCCAGTAAGATGGATTGCGTTGACAGCCGCGGTTACGATGATTATTTGCAGCAGAGCGGGCTGGTGGGCGACCATGTGCGTGAGGCGCTGGTGCTGGCAAGCAAAGTAGCAGGCGCGGAAGGCATGGTTGCGGAGCTGTGCTGGTCGGATGACCCCAATTATGTTACAGGCTATGTTGCTTCGCCGGTATACGGTTACCGCCGCATACCGGTAATGAAAGAACGTGGTAACGGCGTCGGCGGGAGAATATTTTTTGTGCGCCCCAATACGGATGTGGCAAAACTGATTAATTATCTTGAAGAACAGGTGGTTTTAATAAAACCGCAGGAGGCATTAACATGCTGACAGAACGTTTGGAAAAAGAACTGAAGGAAGTTTATGCAAAAGGCCTGCGGCGTACGGTAGACGGGCTGCGCTTTAAAACAGCCGCTCGCGCGGAGGATGGAAGCGGCAGGGAATATCTGGTGTTTGCCAGCAATAATTATCTTGGGCTTACGCATGAACCGGAAGTTATGCAGGCGGCACGGGACGCCGTTTGCTGGGGTACCGGCAGTACAGGCAGCCGTTTAACAACGGGAGCTGCTTTTGCTACCGGCGAACTGGAACGTGAACTGGCAGGATTTAAGCACGCCGAAAAGGCGCTGGTGTTTAACACAGGTTATATGACTAACCTTGGCGTTTTGTATGCGCTGGTAAAGCCGGGCGATGTTGTGTTCAGCGATGAACTTAACCATGCCAGCATTATTGATGGCTGCCGCATTGCGCGCGCCAAAGTTGTGGTGTACAGGCATAACGACATGCAGCATTTAGAGGAGCTG
>CASEGD010000174.1 GCA_949287345.1 uncultured Phascolarctobacterium sp.
CGTTACGCGCTCGCCCAGTGCCAGAATGTTGGCGTTGTTGTGTTCGCGGCTCATTTTGGCGCTGTACACATCGCCGCAAACGGCTGCGCGCACGCCTTTAATTTTATTGGCCGCGATAGAGATGCCGAGGCCCGTCCCGCAGACAAGAATGCCAAGTTCAGCCTCGCCGCCTGCAACGGCATGACCGACTTTTGCCGCATAGTCCGGATAATCGCAGGATTCTTCGGTGTAAGTGCCTTTATCAAGCACCTCGTAGCCTTTGCCTTCAAGATAACCTTTCAAATGGTTTTTCAGATGGATACCGCCGTGGTCGCTTCCCATTGCGATTTTCATAACCGTCACCTTCAGTCCTATTATTGGTATAGGTTTATTTTAACACAAAACTTTTAAGTTGCGAACTGTTTTTTAATAATGCTTCAATCTCATCCAAAGTTAAAACCTGACGTCCCGCCGCTTTGCGCATGCGGTTCATCACGGCAAGGCCGATGCCGTCCTCCGTCACGCCTTCGGAAAATATCAGCTGCACGCCGAGCTTATCGCAGCGGCGCAGCATACGGTACAGCTTAACGGCAAGGTCGGTTTTAGCGCTGCCCCAGTTTAAAATGTGCAGGTTCTGCGTGCGCTGCATGCTTTCAGCCACTTCGCCGCAGATTACTGCCACCGGCGCAAAATTTGCCGCTTCCTTTGCCAGCAGCGGCAGCTTCGCCAGCGCTTCGCCTTCCACCACATACATGCTGGCTTTCGGCGCATAATGGCGGTACTTCATGCCCGGCGCTTTGGGCTTGGCAGCTTCCACACCGGCAAGGGCGGGGTCAAGCTCCACCTTGCCCAAAACTTCTTCCAGCTGCTCACGCGTAATTCCGCCCGGGCGGAGGATTACAGGCACTTCGCCCGTCGTATCGACGATGGTTGATTCCACGCCTACTTCGCACGCGCCGCCGTCGACGATGCCCGCAATGCGCCCCTGCATATCCGCCAGCACCGTTTCCGCATCGGTCGGGCTGGGCTTGCCGGATATGTTGGCCGAAGGCGCTGCTATCGGCGTACCTGCCAAACGTATCAGCTCTGCCGCTACCGGATGCGACGGCATACGCACCGCCACCGTGTCAAGCCCGGCGCTTACTTCATCCGGCACAATGCCGCTTTTGGCAACAATTACCGTCAGCGGCCCGGGCCAGAACTTATCAATCAAAATCTCCGCCTGTTTCGTCAGGCCGCTGGTTAATTTCAATATATCTTTTTTACCGGCAATATGCAGAATCAGCGGGTTATCGCTGGGGCGTCCCTTGGCTTCAAAAATTTTGCGCACTGCCGCGCCGTTCAGGCCGTCAGCGCCAAGCCCGTACACCGTTTCCGTCGGGAAAGCCACCGCCTCGCCCTTTTTTATCAGCGCCGCCGCCTCACGCAGCGCAGCGCCGTCAGTATCAGTCTGCAAGTTCCAATAATGCGTCTGCATAAGTAATTCCTTCTTTCGCTGCAAAAACCATGCGCTCTATACCGGCGTAATCGTGGCGCACCGCCACTGCCGATTTCAAACGCCATAAAGCCGTTGCCGTTCAAATATTTCGGCGCACCGGCGATAATACGGCGGTAAAAATCAAGTCCGTCCGCTCCGCCGTCAAGAGCAAGGCGCGGCTCGCGTTTAACATCCGCCGCCAGCGTGCCGATATCGGCGCTTGGTATGTACGGCGGGTTGGAAATGATAACGTCAAATTTTACGCCCTGCGGCAGATTGGCGTACAAATCGCTGCGCACAAAATTCAAGCGCTGCGCCACGCCGATGCTTTCCGCATTCTGCTGCGCCACTTTCAGCGCGCCGGGCGACACATCCACGGCAGTGCCTTTTGCGTTTGGCAGCATGTCCAACAGCGATACGATAATTGCGCCGCTGCCGGTGCCGATGTCCAAAAGCTCCGGCTTATCAATATTGCCCGCCAGCTTTGCCGCGCACTCCACCAAAAGCTCCGTTTCCGGGCGTGGCACCAAAACATCCGGCGTTACCTTAAAATCGTACTTCATAAACGCACGGCTGCCCAAAATGTACGCCAAAGGCTCCTGCGCAGCACGGCGCGCAACATAGCCGCGGTACTGCGCCAGCTCGTGCTCCTCCAGCGGCTGGTCAAAATGTACATATAAAGTTATGCGCTGGCAGTTTAAAACGGAACAAAGCAGTATTTCCGCATCCAGGCGGATCCAGCACCCTGGCAATAGTCCAGATAGGTTTTGCTGTCATTTTATTTCACCTGTTGTAACTGTTCGCTTTGCCTTGCCGTAATCAGTGCATCCAGAACTTCGTCAAGGTCGCCGTTTAAAATGGCGTCCAGGCGGTGCAGCGTCAGCCCGATACGGTGGTCGGTTACGCGCCCCTGCGGATAGTTATAGGTACGGATACGCTCGCTGCGGTCACCCGTGCCGACCTGGCTTTTGCGGTCCTGCGCCGTTGCCGCACGCTGTTTTTCCTGTTCCATTTCCAAAACACGGCTGCGCAAAACACGCATGCACTTTTCGCGGTTTTTAAGCTGCGATTTTTCGTCCTGGCACTGCGCCACAATCCCCGTGGGGATATGCGTAATGCGCACTGCCGATTCGGTTTTATTTACGTACTGGCCGCCTGCGCCGCCCGCACGGTAAGTGTCAATCCTTAAATCAGCGGGGTTGATTTCGATATCTACTTCCTCCGCCTCCGGCAGCACCGCCACCGTAACGGTCGAAGTATGTACGCGCCCCTGCGATTCCGTTTCCGGCACGCGCTGCACGCGGTGTACGCCGCTTTCAAACTTCATGCGCCCGTAAACGCCCGCGCCGCTTAACTGAAACACAATTTCCTTAAAGCCGCCAAGCTCCGTCGGGCTGGCGTCCATAATTTCAAGGCTCCACCTGCGGCTTTCGGCATAATGCTGGTACATGCGGAACAACACGCCCGCAAAAAGTGCCGCTTCCTCACCGCCCGCACCGCCGCGGATTTCCACAATCGCGTTTTTATCGTCGTTGGGGTCGGAAGGCAGCAGCAAAATTTTCAGCTTCTGCTCATATTCCTCAAGCTGCGGTTTCAGCTCCTTCAGTTCCTCCTGCGCCATCGCCGCCAGTTCCTTATCACTGCCGTCGGCAATAATTTCTTCCGCTTCCTCACGTGCCTTGTTCAGCACCTTGTATTCGCGGTAAGCCGTCACCACGTCAGTCAGTTTGGCATGCGCGCGCGCGTATTTCTGCCACTCCGTCTGGTTGGCAATCACGTCCGGGTCGCTGATTTTCGCTTCCAAATCAAGATATTTATCTTCAAGTGCCTGTAGTTTGTCAAGCATTGGCAGGTTCTCCTGTTAATTTTTCTTCCGGGCACATTTCCGGTTCTTCAGCCAAATCCTCCGGCGGTACAACCGCTTTAAGCGAAGCAATCGCCACTTCAATCTGGTCGTCGTCCGGCTGGCGGGTGGTAAGCTTTTGCAGCAAAAGCCCCGGCGTAATGGCAACGCGCACCAGCGGATTATCCGTGTGCGCACCGGCATAACGGATAAGCTCGTAGCTGACGCCCGCAATTACCGGCATCAGCAGAATGCGCGAAGCAATGCGCTCCACAAGATTGGGCCAGCCCAGAAAAGTAAATATAAACATGCTTATCAGCATGACTATCATCAAAAAGTTAGTGCCGCAGCGGGGGTGCAGCGTGCTGAACGGGCGCACGTTTTCAACTTTCAGCGGCAGCCCGGCTTCGTAAGTGTAAATGGTTTTGTGTTCCGCACCGTGGTACTGAAACACGCGCTGAATATCGCGCATTGAAGAAATTGCGGCAATATAGGCAAGGAAAATCGCCATGCGCAAAACGCCTTCCGCTAAATTCAGCGCCATGTGGTCCTGCGTAAAATCGGTTATAAAACGCATCGACCACGTCGGGATAATGATAAACAGCAATATGGCAAGCCCTGCCGATACGGCAATGGTCAGCGCCATATCCTTGGAATCAAGCTTTTCGTCTTCTTCGCCCGATACCTGCGCCGAATAGCTGAGTGCCTTCATGCCCATCACAAGCGATTCGACAAGCGACACCACGCCGCGCAGGAACGGCTTTTTTAATATAGGATAACGGTCGGCAATGCTGTTAACCGGGCGCACGTCTACATTTATTTCGCCGTCCGGCTGCCTTACGGCGACGGCAACATGCGTTTTGCCGCGCATCATAACGCCTTCGATAACAGCCTGTCCGCCCACATTAGGTTTCTTATTCATAGTGTGACCCTCAAAAAACTCCATATACAAACACAGCAGAGCTTTCGCTCTGCTGTCGGTGAATTATTTTCCATAACGTTTGTTGAATTTTTCGATACGGCCGCGGGCTGCTACGTTACGCTGTTGGCCGGTGAAAAACGGATGGCAGTTGGAGCAAACATCCACGCGCAGTTCCGGTTTAACAGAGCCGGTCATAAAGGTGTTACCGCATGCGCAGGTAACTTTAACTTCACTATATTTCGGATGGATTCCTTCTTTCATTACAATTACACCTCACTTTGCAAAAGACTATATATAACATTGTCGATATTAACGCTTATACATTGTAGCACAGCAGGGCAAGTTATGCAAGTGTTATTTTTGCCGCCGCCGTTTTTATTTGCCGCACAGGCGTTTAATAAGCTCGCCGTCCCATTTAATATTCGGCCCTTTGCCACAGTGCTTTAAACAATTGCAAACAGCAAAACTAAAACCTCCGCTTACGCTGATACCGCCGTTATCCACATTATAAGTTTGTTTGATAAATTTTAACAGCGCCGCCGAGCCGTTACCGGCACAATTTTTACCACCGCAAATTTCCAGACGGTGCGGCGCAGCAGCCGGTTTTAAACTTGGATAACGTTTAATAACGGCATTTAAAAAGCTTGGCTTGATGTTCAGCAACGCAGCAATTTCTTGTACAACGTCATCTGTAAGCACACCACCATTGTTTTCCTGCACCTCTTTTAAAAGCTCCACCAGCGCAAACTGATTCTGCGGCGCATCCTGCTCCTTGTAATACTCCGCTGCTTCATTTATGTTCCAGTTATCCATTGGTGTCCTTTCTGATAATCACTTAAAATTTTACCCAACCATATTATCAAAATTATCGCGCTAAGTAAATAGGCAGAAAACAAAACGTGTTTCGAACGCAAAATTATACGTATTGTTTTTATACGTATTTTATGCTATGCTATTAAATGTAAGGAGGAATTGCAATGAAGTTCAAAGAGCTTGAAGCATTGGTAAAGAACGACGGCTGGTACTTTATCGGTGCCCGCGGTTCACACTTCTTTTACCAGCACCCTACAAAGCCCGGCAAGGTTGTAATACCAAACCATAAGGGCGATGTACCTAAAGGCACTGCAAATTCCATTCTTAAACAGGCAGGCTTGAAATAAGCCTGCCTACCCTTACCAGAAAGGATGATTAAAATGTTGGCTGCTTATCCTGCCTGCTTTTACGAAGAACACGAGGGTGGATATTCTGTTATTTTCCCCGACCTTGGCATAGCAACACAGGGCGATGATTTAAACGATGCTTTAGCTATGGCGATTGACTGCCTTGCCGGTTATGTTTTTATGTCCAAACAGGAAAAGGAAGCCTTGCCGCCGCCTTCCGACATTAAGGCTATTGACATTGACGCAGAATACGACGATTATAAATCTGCCTTTATTAATATTGTAGCGGTTGATGTTGAAGAATACGCCAAAGCACATTTTGAAATTCCTGTAAAGAAAACCCTAAGCATACCAAAATGGCTTAACGATACTGCGGTAGCACGCAAAATAAACTTTTCAAACGTATTGCAGCAGGCGCTGTTAAAAGAACTAAAAATTGGCTGATACATACAAAAAATCCGAACTTACTATTTAGTAGGTTCGGATTACTTTTTAATTTGGTGGAGACAAGCGGGATCGAACCGCTGACCTCTTGAATGCCATTCAAGCGCTCTCCCAGCTGAGCTATGCCCCCATAACAATAAAAATTATACACTTGAACGGCGCAATCTTGTCAATACCTGCGCCGCTGCGTATAAAAATTTTGTCAGGCGTTAATGCCTTGCCGCAAATTTTACTTTTTCAGCACGGCGTTCAGGCTGCCGCTGCGGAAGCCTTCCAAATCCAGCGCCGCATACATAAAGCCTGCTGCCTTAACTGCGGCGGCAATTTCCTTGCGCTGCACCATTGCCTTTTCAAAATCATTTTCCGCTACTTCAATGCGGGCGATATTGCCGTGGCAGCGCACGCGCATTTCCTTAAAGCCCATGTCAAGCAGCGCCTGTTCCGCCTTTTCCACCATCGCCAGTTTTTCAGCGGTAATTTTTTCGCCGTACGGGATGCGCGAAGCAAGGCAGGCGTAAGAAGGTTTATCCCATGTAAAAATGCCCAGCGCTTTACTTGCGCCGCGGATGTCCTGCTTGCTGAAACCTGCCTGACGCAGCGGGCTTAACACGCCCAGTTCTGCCGTTGCGCGCATGCCGGGGCGGTAATCGTTTTCGTCGTCGGTGTTTGCGCCGTCGGCAACCAAAGTTATGCCGTGCTTTTGTGCTTCCGCCATAATC
>CASEGD010000175.1 GCA_949287345.1 uncultured Phascolarctobacterium sp.
ACCCCCATTATTATTTATTATTTTACTACTTTGATATGTGTTTTTCAAAACTTTTTCAGCAAAAAAGATATAAAAAGTTTAATTTTTAAATTTTACAGCTGCTTAATTTTTGGTACAATAGTAGATAAGGAAAGTAAGTGAGGTTATTATGAGCAAATTAATTAAATTATTGATAGTTTTCGCCGTCATTGTTGGGCTATTTATGTACTACCCCGCAAGCACAGGCGATGAAGAACAAAAACCAGCACTGCCCGCCGCGCAGACGCAGACAGAACAGCAAACAAGCAGCGCGCAAAGCCTTAAAGAAACGGAAAGCACTTTAATGACGCTGCTGCCCTACCTGCCGGAACGCAGCACATGGCCCGACCCGTTGCAGAAAATGTTTATGCTCTTTACGCTGGAAAACACCGTTAAGGAACGCACCGCAGGCATGGAATGGACGCCGCTGCCGGAAATACCAACCGCCATGCAGCAGGCGCTGGTTGCCATTGAGGACCATGATTTTTACCGCCACGGCGCAGTTGCGCTGGACGGCATTTTGCGCGCCACCTTTGTAAACCTGTACGCCGGTGAAATTGTACAGGGTGGCAGCACGCTGACCCAGCAGCTTGCCAAAAACATGTTTTTAAGCCAGGAACAGACCATGAGCCGCAAGGTTTACGAGGTAATGTTCGCCCTGATGCTGGAAGACAAATACAGCAAGGACCAGATTCTGGAAATGTATTTCAACACCACCTATTTCGGTAACGGCGCAACAGGCATCACTGCCGCCGCGCACAGCTACTTCGGCAAAACCCCTGCCGAAATGAACCTTGCCGAATGTGCTGTTATCGCCTCACTGCCCTATGCGCCTTCCGCACTGAACCCGTATGAAAACCCGGAAGGCTGCAAAAAACGCCAGCACATTGTGCTTGACACCATGGTTAAACGCGGCTTCATCGGCGAAACCGTCGCCAACGCCGCCAAAGAAAAAACCGTTTACCTGGCAGATGGGACGGCGTTATAACAAAGTATAAAACAAAATCTCCCATAGAAAATTCTATGGGAGATTTTTTATTTCTCAAAGTTTCAATTTTTCTCACACAAAAATATACTTCAAAATAAACAGCGCGGCCAG
The DNA here is from genome assembly GCA_949287345.1 of uncultured Phascolarctobacterium sp. Classification (GTDB taxonomy): domain Bacteria; phylum Bacillota; class Negativicutes; order Acidaminococcales; family Acidaminococcaceae; genus Fusicatenibacter_A. The sequence continues at coordinate 1,118 of CASEGD010000175.1, forward strand.
GATATACATAATGCTGCTGATATTCTTTTTGCTGGCCATGCCGGAGAATACGTTGATGATAACATAAGAGATAATGCCCAGCGAAATGCCTTCGGAAATGGAGTACATGAACGGCATGGCGATGATGGCGATAAATGCCGGAATCGCTTCGCCCAAATCGTTAAAGTCGATGTTCAGCACCGTACCAAGCATCAAGAAGCCGACGATAATCAGCGCGGGCGCGGTTGCAAATGCCGGTATTGCCAAAAAGATTGGCGCAAACAGCAGCGACAGCAAAAACAGCCCGGCAACGGTTACGGCGGTTAAGCCCGTGCGCCCGCCTGCCATTACGCCGGAGGAGCTTTCTACAAAAGTCGTTACGGTAGAAGTACCCAGCACCGCACCGGCAGAAGTTGCAATGGAATCTGCCAGCAGCGCGCCGCGGATACGCGGAAGCCTGCCCTGTTCGTCCAGCATGTTGGCTTTGGAAGCCACGCCGATTAAAGTGCCCAGCGTATCAAACAAATCGACAAACATAAAGGACAGCATAATGGTAATAAAGTTAAAGGTCAAAATTGCCGAAAAGTCCATCTGCATAAAGCTCGGCATTAAGCTCGGGATATACAGGCCGTTGGAGAAATCCGGCATTACAGAAAACGCACCTTTGGACGGGTCGGGAACATACAAACCGGTTACTTCACAAAGCATGCCCAGCACCCAGGTGGAGATAATGCCCCACAAAATTGCGCCGCGTACGTTTTTAATCATCATTACAGCCGTAATGATAACGCCAATCAGCGCCAGCAACGCGCTGATACCGGTGGAGTAAAATTCGCCGTTTGCCAGCGAGGCTTTAAACGGATAAATGCTTACCAGCGTTGCGCCGTCGACAACGATGTGAGAGTTTTGCAGGCCGATGAAAGCAATAAACAAGCCGATACCGCCGGTAACGCCGTACTTGAGCGAAAACGGAATGCAGTTGAAAATGGCCTCGCGCACTTTGGTTAAGGATAAAATAAAGAACAAAATGCCTTCAACAAAAACAGCGGCCAGTGCCACCTGCCACGAATAGCCCATCTGCCCGACAACGGTGTAGGCAAAAAAGGCGTTTAAGCCCATGCCCGGTGCCAGCGCGAACGGGTAATTGGCCAGTGCCGCCATTAAAAGCGTACCGATGCACGCCGAAACAGCCGTCGCCGTAAAAATTGCGCCCGCGTCCATGCCGGAGGCGGATAAAATCGTAGGGTTAACGGCAAGAATGTACGCCATTGTCATAAAGGTCGTTAAACCGGCCATCATTTCCGTTTTGACGTTGGTGCCGTTTTCTTTCAGTTTAAACAGGTTTTCCAGCAAAAATATCAGCGCCTTTCAAAAAAATATCAGCCGCTTAAACAAGCGGCCGTAATACAATACATATTAATTTTATGGTATGTGCTTTAAATTGTCAATCTTTAAATCCTGAAATCGCGCTCCTCAATATCTTTCAGGTGCTGTTCAACCAGCGCGCGTACTTTTTCGTTGGGGATGTTGGCAATTTCCTTGTCAATCAAAGCGTCGCCCAGCTCTTTAACATGCGGCGATGCGTAATCGACAAGGTATTCCTTCAATGTCATCAGCGCGTTTGGGTGGCAGCAGTTCTGAATCTGCCCACTCTTGCACAGGCTCATAAAGCGGTCGCCGGTGCGCCCTGCACGGTAGCACGCGGTGCAGAAGCTGGGGATATAGCCCATTTCCATCAGCCAGCCGACAACTTCGTCCAGTGTGCGGTGGTCACTGACATCAAACTGCGCGGAATCGTTTTCTTTTTCCGGTTCGGCATAGCCGCCGACGCTGGTACGCGAGCCGCCGCTGATTTGCGAAATGCCGAGGTGCAGCACTCTTTCACGCGCACGCTGGCTTTCGCGGGTCGATACAATCATGCCGGTGTAAGGCACGGCAATGCGGATGCAGGCAACAAGTTTTTCAAAAATATCGTCGCTGATGCTGTTGTCAAAAGCGCTGGGGTCAATGTCATCTGCCGGGCAGATACGCGGCACGCTGATGGTGTGCGGGCCAACGCCGTGCACTGCTTCAAGGTGTTCTGCGTGCATCAAAAGCCCCGCAAATTCATAGCGGTACAGTTCCAGCCCGAACAGAACGCCAAGCCCTACATCGTCGATGCCGCCCTCCATCGCGCGGTCCATCGCTTCGGTGTGGTAGGCATAATCACTTTTCGGCCCATAAGGATGCAGCTTTTTATAACTTTCCTTATGGTATGTTTCCTGGAACAGAATGTAAGTACCGATACCGGCTTCCTTCAGCTTACGGTAATTTTCTACCGTCGTTGCGGCGATGTTGACGTTAACGCGGCGGATAGCGCCGTTTTTATGCTTAATGCTGTAAATCGTTTTAATGGATTCCAGAATGTACTCAATCGGGTTATTTACAGGGTCTTCGCCTGCTTCCAGCGCAAGGCGCTTATGCCCCATATCCTGCAGGGCAATAACTTCCTGACGGATTTCATCCTGCGTAAGCTTTTTGCGCGCAATATGCTTGTTAACGCTGTGGTACGGGCAGTACACGCAGCCGTTAATGCAATAGTTGGAAAGATACAGCGGCGCGAACATTACAATGCGGTTGCCGTAAAAATCCTTTTTAATCTGCTCTGCCAGCGC
>CASEGD010000176.1 GCA_949287345.1 uncultured Phascolarctobacterium sp.
TTCTGCGGCACAATGGTGGCGCAGTTTGTCGGCGCGGCCAAGCTGTTTGAAGCCGTTACCGGTTTTTCATACCTTACGGGTTTAACGCTGTTCGGCCTGATTGTTGTGTTTTACACTACGGTCGGCGGTTTTAAGGGCGTCGCCGTGACGGACGCTATTTGCGCCATTGCGATGTTGGTCGGCCTTGGCATTTTGTTTACTTCCATGCTCAACGCGGGCGGCGGCTACGATAAGATTATGGAGTATATCAGCACCAACCATCACGATATGCTGGAACCGTTATCGCAGGGCAAAATGCCTGTATCGCTGTACATCAGCCAGTGGCTGCTGGTAGGTATTTGTACGCTTGCGCTGCCGCAGTCCGTTGTGCGCGGCATCAGCTTTAAGGATACCAAAGCACTGCACAAGGCAATGCTTATCGGTACTATCACCATCGGCGCGATGACGCTTGTCGCAACGTGGATTGGCGTGCTTTCCAAGGGCATTCTGATGGAAGATTTAGCCGCTTACGGCAACAGCGTTGATAACATTACCCCGCTGACGATTGTTAAAACCATGGGACCGCTGTGGGCTGGCATAACCATTATCGGGCCTATTGCTGCGACGGTATCGACCGTTTCTTCGCTGCTGCTGTCGTCTTCGTCCTCCATTATCAAGGACGTATACATGCGCGAAATGGAAAAACGCAACGTAGAAGTAAGCAACGACAAAATCAAAAACCTCAGCATGCTGGCAACGGTTGTGCTTGGTTTGATTGTTTACGTTGTCGCTATCGCACCGCCAAGCGTAATCTGGCAAATTAACATGTTCGCCTTCGGCGGATTGGAAACAGCATTCTTCTGGGTTCTGCTGTTCGGTTTGTTCTGGCCCAAGGCCAACCGCGCCGGCGCGATTATGGCGATGCTGGGCGGCGTAGTTTGCTACTGTGCGTGCATGGCGCTGAAAATTAAAGTGCTTGATTTGCACCAGATTGTTATTGGCATTGGCGTATCGCTGGTACTGTTTTTGATTAGCACGTACATGGGCAAAGGCACCGATGAAAAGGTGCTGCGTGTATTCTTCCCGGAAAGATACCCCGATTGACAAGTAGTGCGTTATAAGTTAAAATAGCAATACTTTGGAACTATAGCTCAGTTGGTTAGAGTGCTTCGTTGACATCGAAGAGGTCACTGGTTCGAGTCCAGTTAGTTCCACCAGAAAAAAGTTAAGGCTGTCTGCATTAGCAGGCAGCCTTTTGTGTGATTAATCTTATTTTTTCAGCAATTCATTTTTCAATTTGTAATACTCGCGTGAGAAGTAGGGTGTAAGTTGTGCTTCGCGGTGGTCGTAGCCGTAGGCGCGGCGGGAGATGCTGACAATCGGCGGCGCCTGTATGCGTTTGGCAACGGCAAGCCCGCAGAACAGTTTCCACCAGCGTTCAAGGTCGGCAATAAATGCCGCAGCGTCTTTAAAAGTTTCATCAATAAGTTGGTGCGGGCAGCCTAAATGTTCTGCCAGCGTGCCTTCAGCATACCAGCGTAAAATATCGGCAGGCGATGGTTTGCGCCAGCTTTCAACGAACAGCGCAAAAAGTTTATCATGATAGGAGTAAACCAGCGGGTCACCGCCGTTACCGACAGTTTGTTCAGGGGAGAGTTCTGCGCTGGGGCGCATGGTAAAAATTTCTTCCGGTATTACGGGGTTTGTAAAAACTTTATCGTTTAAATAACGGCCAAGCGCGTAAACGTCATATTTCCACAAATCGCCGATAGGGGCAACAGCGCCGCAGATATCGCCGTAAAAAGTTGCGTAGCCTACGGTGATTTCCGTTTTATTGCTGTTGCAGCTGAACGCGCCGCCGAAAGCAGCGGCAACGCCTGCTAAAATGCGTGCGCCGCGGTCGCGCGCCTGTATGTTTTCCATAACGTAGGGGCTGACGCTTAAATTAAACTTCGTGCCGTTGTTATAAGCAGTTACCGGCGTTTGCGTAAGCTGGTTGAAGGTGTTTTCCACGCTTTCGGTAATCGGAACAACCATGTAATTTGTTTTAAGTGCCTGCGCGGTTTTCAGCGCCATGTCTTTTGTTAAATCGGCGTTGTAGCGCCCGGGCATATTAACCAAAAGCACGTTCTGCGGTCCTAAAATATCGGCGTACAGCGCTGCAGTAACGGCAGAATCAATGCCGCCGGAAAGCCCGACCGTCATTTTGCTAATGCCAAGCTGTTGTAAAAATTTTTGCGTGCCGTAGCGCACGGCTTTATAAATTGCTGCCGTTCTGTCCATCGTTTCCGCAATGGCAGGGGCGGTGTTTATTTTTTTACTTGTACAATCAAAATCAAAGTATAAAACAGTTTCGGCGTAGGCTTCCGCTTCGGCGGATAAAGTGCCGTCGCTGTTATAAACGCAGCTGCAGCCGTCGTAAGTAAAAATGTTTTTGCCGTTGTTCTGGATGCCTGTGTTGTTGCAGTAAACCAGTGGCAGTTTTGCTTCTTTAGCCTGCGCGCCAAAAAGACGGTGGCGTTTGGCGTCTTTATTTAAAGTGAACACGTTGAAGTGGTAGTTGTCAGTCCAGCCGTCTTCGCACAGCATAACGCCCAGCTTAACGGTTTGCCCTTTGATATTTACTTCAACAGGAGCGGTTAAAGCGTCCGGCGTTGTGCCGAGTTCCGCCGCCAATTGCGCCAGACTGTAAAAATAACGGCTGTCGTCAAATTCGCGGTAGTTTGGAAGCGAATGTTTAACGATAAAATTATACGGCTGTTTGCCGTTGCCCAAAGCTTTGCCGTGGTGCGCGACAAATGCGGCGTTGTATTTACGCAGGCGCCCGTCCTCGTTGACTTTCGTTTTATCAAGCGCGATGTTGCCGAACACAATGCAAAGGTCATTATCCGCCGTGGCGTTTATAATGTCCTGCCCGCAGGTTTCGCAGTCCTCGATGAACGCGGTCTGTTCCCACAGGTCGCCGATTAAATAACCGGACACGGCACATTCTGGCAAAAATAAAATATCCGCACCGTTTGCCGCGGTTTCGTTTATCAATTTTAAAATTTTTTCTGTGTTAAGGTCAGGGCGTCCGGCGGTAATTTCCGGCTGGGCGCAGGCAATTTTTAACAATTTGCATCTCTCCGGTTT
>CASEGD010000177.1 GCA_949287345.1 uncultured Phascolarctobacterium sp.
AAGCGCCGCTTTTTACGGTTTTCTCTTAAACGTTCGCGTGTCGATTGCACCTTTTTACACCTCGTCAAAATTCTTCATTAATTATTTATTGTCCAGCGAAGCGGACTGCAAAATGATATCGCACAGTTCGGGGAAGCTGATGCCTGCCGCTGCCGCAGCTTTCGGCACAAGGCTGGTTGCCGTCATGCCCGGCACGGTGTTGATTTCCAGCACATAGCCGTTGCCTTCGCCGTCAAGCATTACGTCGGCGCGGGCAACACCGCTGCAGCCCAAAACTTCGTAAGCACGTTTGGCAATTTCCTGCACTTTTTTGGTGGTTACTTCGTCCAAATCCGCCGGGCAGATGTATTCCGTTGCGCCCTTGGTGTATTTGGAATAATAATCGTAGTTGCCGGAATGCGGAGCGATATGGATTACCGGCAGAGCTACAACCTCGCCGTCCTTCTGCATCATGGCAACGGTCAGTTCCCAGCCGCCGATAAATTCTTCAACTAAAATATCGCGGCAGTATTTAAATGCATTAGCCAAAGCTTCATCAAGCTGGGCTTCGTCCTTAACGATTTCCACGCCGATGCTGCTGCCCTGGCTGGCAGGTTTAACAACTACCGGCAGGCTGAAATGCTGCATAATTTTTTCTTTAATGCCCTGCTCTTTGGCGTTGATAATCAGGCAATCAGGCGTCGGTACGCCTGCATCGCGCAGCATGCGTTTGGTCAGTGCCTTATCCATGCACACAACGCTGGCAATCATGCCGCTGCCGGTGTAGGGCATATCGCGGATTTCCAGCAAAGTCTGCAAACGACCGTCTTCGCCATAAAGTCCGTGTACAGCGTTGAACACAACCTCAGCCTTACATTCTGCCAGCTGTTTGCCAAAATTTTTCGGGTCAAGGTCAAGCTCAACCACGTTGGTATAGCCTGCTTCGCGCAGGGCGCTGGCAATGGCCTTGCCGGTGTTTAAAGAAATTTCGCGTTCAGCGGACGGGCCGCCCATAACAACTGCAACTACCTGATTTTTATTAAACATTTTCTTTGCTCCTTTGCAAATCCGTTACTAATGCTTCGCCAACTTTATAAACGTCGCCCGCGCCGATGGTCATAACCAAATCGCCGCTGCGTGCGGTTTTAGCAAGATAAGTTTCTATTTCGGCAAGCGACGGTACATATTCAACATCGATGCCGCTTACTTTTTTAATGCCTTCTGCAAGTTTTTGGCTGTTCACGCCTTCAATAGGGTCCTCGCTGGCTGCGTAAATATCCGTTACGATGAGCTTGTCGCAGCCTTTAAAGCAGGCGCAGAACTCGTCAAACAACAGCTGTGTGCGCGTATAGCGGTGCGGCTGAAACACGCAGATTAAACGCTGCGGCTTGGTTTGCAGCGCCGCCTTTAAGGTAACGCCGATTTCCGTCGGGTGATGCGCGTAATCGTCCACAACCCATACTCCGTTGGCGCGCCCTTTTGTTTCAAAACGGCGGTGCGCACCGGTAAATTTCTTCAGCGCGCTTAAAATGCTGTCCGTGTCAATGCCCATTTCCACTGCGCACGCCAAAGCGCCCAGCGAATTCAGCACATTATGCCTGCCTGGAACAATCAGCTGTACTTCGGCAAACAGGCTGCCGTTTTTATAAACCTTGTAATCCGTGCCGCCGGTATGGTAAACAACATCCTTCGCCACATAATCGGCTTCTTCGTTATCAATGCCGTAACTGATAACGCGCGCCTCGGTTTCCTTCGCCAGACGGCGGAGCTTTTCGTTATCCATGCACAGCACCGCCGCACCGCCCTGCCTAATATTGCCAAGGAACTGCTTAAAGGCCTTGTAAATATTTTCTTCGCTGCCGTAATGGTCCATGTGGTCGTTTTCAATATTGGTAACAACCGCATACAGCGGATTGAATTTTAAGAACGAGCCGTCGCTTTCGTCCGCTTCGGCAACAACAAAACGCCCGTTGCCGCTGCGCGCATTGCCGCCGAGGCTGGTAACCTCGCCGCCGATAACGACAGTCGGGTCGATGCCGCTTTCCGTAGCAATGCAGCTTAACATGGCACTGGTGCTGGTTTTGCCGTGCGCGCCTGCAACTGCAACGCCGTCCGCATGGTTGATAAGTTCAGCCAGCACATCGCTGCGGTGCATAATGCGGATGCCCTGCTCTTTGGCTGCAACCAGTTCGCAGTTATCCGCATGGATGGCCGAAGAAATAACCACCGCGTCAGCGCCCTGCACCTGCTGCGCCGCATGCCCCTGGTAAACCACAGCGCCCAGCGCTTTCAGCTTCTCGCACACGCCGCCCGCATTACGGTCAGAACCGGTAACGTGAAAGCCGCGCTCACACAGCACATGCGCCAAAGCGCTCATGCCTGCGCCGCCGATACCAATAAAATGTATATTGTGTATTCCCGAAAGCATTAAAATCCTCCTCCGTCAGTTTTTTATCAGCTGCAAAGCCTGCTGCGCAATTTCTTTGGCAGCGCCCGGACGGCCGAGGCTTTTGGCAGC
>CASEGD010000178.1 GCA_949287345.1 uncultured Phascolarctobacterium sp.
CTCCTGCAATTTGTATAAAGTGTTCATCGCCTCAATCGGCGTCATGCTCATTACGTCCATATTGGCAAGCCGCTGCTGCAAGGCACTGCCGAACAGCGAGCCCATCATGCCGCCATCTGCCTGCGGCGCAGCTTTTGCCTGCTGCTGTTCGCCGCTGTCGTACTCCTGCAAAAATTCGTTGGCGCGCTCCAGAACCTTCTTAGGAAGCCCCGCCAGCCTTGCCACATGCACGCCGTAGCTTTTATCGCTGCCGCCGCGCACAATTCTGCGCAAAAATACAATGTCGTTGCCGCGCTCTTTAACGGCGACGCTGTAATTTTTTACGCCCTCCATCGTATTTTCCAGCTCAATCAGCTGGTGGTAATGCGTGGCAAACAGCGTTTTTGCCTTAATCCTTTCGTGGATGTATTCCATCACCGCGCGTGCAATGCTCATACCATCAAAGGTGCTGGTGCCGCGGCCCACTTCGTCCAGAATAATCAGGCTGTTTTTGGTAGCATATTTCAAAATCTGCGCCACCTCGTTCATCTCCACCATAAAGGTACTCTGGCCTGTCGCCAAATCATCGCTTGCGCCGACGCGGGTAAAAATCTTATCCACCGGGCAAATGCTGGCCTGCCGCGCAGGGATAAAGCTGCCCATCTGCGTCATCAGCGTTAAGAGTGCCACCTGCCGCATGTAAGTTGATTTACCTGCCATGTTCGGTCCGGTAATGATAATCATGCGCTCATCTGTGCTGTTTAAATTGGTATCGTTCGGCACAAAAATATCGCGCTCAAGCAGACGCTCCACAACCGGATGGCGTCCGTCAAGAATACGGATTTCGCTGCGGTTGTTCAGCTCCGGCCTTACGTAATTGTACTTAAACGCCGCCTCTGCCAGCGAAGCAAGCACGTCGATATTCGCCAGCCCGCGCGCCGTTTCTTGTATTTCCGGTATTTTGGCGCGTATCTGCTCGCGCAGATTATTAAAAATATAATATTCAAGCTGCTCAATTTTTTCTTTGGCGCTTAAAATTTTGTTCTCAAATTCTTTCAGCTCCGGCACAATATAACGCTCGGCGTTGACAAGGGTCTGCTTGCGCACAAAATAATCCGGTACGGAAGCCGACTGCCCCTTGCTGACCTCGATGTAGTATCCGAAAACCTTGTTGTAACCCACCTTTAAGGTTTTAATGCCGCTTTCTTCTTTAATTTTCTGCTCAAAATTCTGCATCCAAGTTTTATTGTCCTTGGCAATGCTGTGCAGCTCGTCCAGTTCCAAATCGTAGCCGGTGCGTATCATGCCGCCCTCGCGGACGGAAAACGGCGGCTCATCGACAATCGCCGCTGCCAAAGTATCGTAAATTTCCTGATGCAGATGCAAATTATGTGCCCAATGGTTTAAAAGTTTGCTGTTTGCGCTGTTCAAAAGCTCTTTAATACCCGGCAAAACTGCCAGCGAACTGCGCAGAGCGACCAAATCACGCGCGTTAGCACTGCCAACTTCAATACGGGAGATAATACGTTCAAGGTCAAAAACCTTTTTCATTTCTTCCGTTAGGCCGGTACGCAGCTGCAAATTTGCCAAAAGCTCCGCCACAGCCTCCTGACGGGCGTTAATCTGCCCCAAATCAAGCAGCGGGCACTCAATCCAGCTGCGCAGTTTGCGCGCGCCCATGCTGGTAACGGTAAAATCCAAAACGTCTAAAAGCGTGCCGCGTTTGCCGCCGTCACGCATGTTTTTCACCAGTTCAAGGTTGCGTATCGCCGTCGCGTCAAGGTTCATAAACTTTTCCGTTGCAATGCGCGTTAAACGGTTGATATGCGTTAAATCGGCTTTTACGGTGCTGTGCAGGTAGCGCAGCATGTGTTCCGCCGCGCTGTGTACCAAAGCGTCGTCGGCGTATTCGCTGCCCGCAAAATGCTGCTCAAAATAAGCGGCGTTCTCGTTTTCTTCCTGATAGTACGATACAGCGCAGTCCGGCAGCTTCACCTTCAGCCACGCTTCCAGCTTCTCCCAGTCCGCAATGCCGCTGTATACCACAACCTCCGCCGGTTGGATTCTGAACAGCTGCTCCTGCACGCTGCCCAGCATTTCCGCGCCCTCGCCGGTAAACCACTGGCATTCGCCGGTAGAAATATCCGCCGCCACAAGGCATAAACGCTCGCCATCCTGCTGCAAAAATGCCAGAAAACGGTTGTGCTTATCGTCCAAAAGCTGCTCGTTTAAAGTCGTTCCCGGCGTAATAATTTTAATAACCTTGCGTTCCACAATGCCTTTGGCAAGCTTCGGGTCCTCAACCTGCTCGCAGATGGCAATGCGGTAGCCCTTTTTTATCAGCTTGGCAATATAGCCGTCCACGCTGTGGTAAGGCACGCCGCACATAGGTATGCGCTCCTCCAGCCCGCCTGCACGCCCGGTAAGCGTAATATTCAGTTCGCGCGACGCCGTTAAGGCATCGTCAAAAAACATTTCGTAAAAATCGCCCAAGCGGAAAAACAGCAGTTC
>CASEGD010000179.1 GCA_949287345.1 uncultured Phascolarctobacterium sp.
TATCCCGACGGCACCTACGGCGGCGACAAACTGATGACCCGTTATGAAATGGCTCAGATTGTTGCTAAAGCTATGGCTAAAGGCGCTAACGTAGACAAACTGGCAGCAGAATTTGCTGACGAACTCGACAGCCTCGGCGTTCGCGTTGCTAACCTTGAGAAAAAAGCTGACAACGTAAAAATCACCGGTCAGATCCGTTACAACTATGTAAGCCGCGAAAACAACGCTGACGAATCCACCCTGCGTTCCCGTCTGTGGGTAACCGGCCAAGTTAACGAAGACTGGACCTATACCGGCATGTTCCAGAACACTCAGGAATTCATGCACAGCGAAAGCGGTGAAGATGATGTTAAACTGAACCGTGCTTATCTGAACGGCCGTGTTGGCGGCATGGATGTACAGGCTGGCCGTTGGGACGAAGTAACCCATACCGGTAACGTACTCGATTCCTACATCGACGGCGTTAAAGTTTCTTATGGCGATAACGTAAAAGTATTCGGTATGGCTGCTAAAGGCCCCTCCGAAGAATATCTTGGCGCTTCTTCCGACCGTCTTTATGTTGCAGGCGTTGAAGCTGACCTCGGTGCAGTTGATGCTTATGTAACCTACTATAAAGCTAATAACGCTGGTTATTGGAATTATGATGAATTTGGTGAACATGATGGTGCTTTCAATGTTCAAGGCGACAAAGAAATCTGGAATGTTGGTGCAAGCTACAACTTCGCTCCTGACTTCACCCTTGCTGCTGAATACATGCATGGTGACAAAGAAGTTGTTAAAGGTGCAGACAAAGACGGCTGGTATGCAGACCTCGCATGGAAAGGCGCTTCTGCTGACGAACCGGGCTCCTATGGCCTGCATGTAAGCTACTTCGACCAGTCCGCTAATGCTTACATCAACCCGACCACCGATGCAACTACCTTTACTAAAGAGGGCGGTTACAAAGGCTGGGCTGTTGGCGCAAGCTATGCATTCGCTAAAAACATCGTTGGCGTAGTTAACTACTACGATACCGAAGCTCAGATCGGCGACGAAGATGATCAGGTAATCTTCTCCGAACTGTACTTCACTTTCTAATCTTAACCTTAATAAGTTTAATACGGAAAGCTTTAAAAGCGGATGGCTTATGCCATCCGCTTTTTGTATATCCGCGTAAGCGCAAGGTTTGAGATAAAAAGAAAAGGCTTACTACACAATTTGTGAAATTTTATTTAAATTTTATACGCGGCGGCGAAAATAAAACTTTGCTTATACTATCATATTTTGGTATAATAAAAATACAAAGAATGATGGGAGTTGATTTTCATGGCTGATGTATTCAATACCGTGTCCGGAAATAAAATGTTTGAACTGAGGCAGGCTGTGCTGGAACTGCGCGAGCGCCTGAAAACCGAAGAAGACCCCGATGTTATTGCTGAAATCAAAAAAGAAATTATGGAGAAGGAAACCAATTACAATATCCTTGCCGAGCGTCTGAAAGTACAGAGCCGCGGCATCTGATTCCGTAATTTAAGCAACTATTAAACACTTACCGCTTGTTAAAAACGGTAAGTGTTTTTTTATTGCCAATATGCAAAAAAAGTGATAAACTATCACAGAAAATATTTATTTTTAGAAGTATGCCTTTTTATAGAATGGTTAAGAACAGGAGAGTTTGCAGTTGGAAAGATTGATAGTTAAAGGCGGCAACCGCCTTGTCGGCAGGGTTAAAACCAGCGGCGCCAAAAACGCTGTGCTGCCGATTATCGCTGCTTCTATTTTGGGTACGTCTCCCAGCAGGCTGGATGAAATCCCTGCTTTGGAGGATGTACGTACGATTTGCGCCGTTTTGAAATGCCTCGGCATTAAGGTTGACGCTTCCGAACCGAATGCGCTGAAGGTTGACAGCACGGAAATTACTTCGTGTGAAGCGCCGTATGAGCTGGTACGCTCCATGCGTGCTTCGTTCCTTGTAATGGGGCCGCTGCTGGCGCGTAAGGGTTATGCGCGTATTTCCCAGCCGGGCGGCTGTGCAATCGGCACGCGCCCGATTGATTTGCATCTGAAGGGCTTTGAAGCGCTGGGCGTTAAAATAGAGCAGGGACACGGTTATATTGAAGCTTCCGCGCCGGACGGCATGGTAGGCGCTAACATTTACCTTGATTTCCCGAGCGTGGGCGCAACGGAAAACATTATGATGGCGGCTGCTATGGCCAAAGGCACGACGGTGCTGGAAAACCCCGCCGAAGAACCGGAAATTGTTGACCTTGCCAACTATCTGAACCAGATGGGCGCGCGTGTGCGCGGGGCAGGCACCAATATTATTACTATCGAAGGCGTCGGCGAACTGCACGGCGTACAGCATTCCGTTATTCCGGACCGCATTGAGGCGGGCACTTATATGATTGCCGCAGCTATGACGGGCGGCGATGTGATTATTGAAAACGTACTGCCGGAACACCAGAAACCGCTGATTGCCAAGCTGCGTGAAGC
>CASEGD010000180.1 GCA_949287345.1 uncultured Phascolarctobacterium sp.
CACTTATATGATTGCCGCAGCTATGACGGGCGGCGATGTGATTATTGAAAACGTACTGCCGGAACACCAGAAACCGCTGATTGCCAAGCTGCGTGAAGCGGGCGCGCTGGTTGAAGAAGATATCGACCGCATCCATGTCGCTTCCGACGGCAAATTGAAGGCTGTCGATATTAAAACGCTGCCGTATCCGGGCTTCCCGACCGATATGCAGGCGCAGATGATGGCGATGCTTGCCATCGCCGAAGGGCGCAGCAAAGTAACCGAAACTGTTTTTGAAAACCGTTTTATGCACGTGGTTGAACTGAACCGCATGGGCGCGGACATTACCGACGGCCGCAGCGCCGTTATTACCGGACCTGCGCATTTAACCGGCTGTACCGTAAGGGCAACCGACCTGCGTGCCGGTGCGGCAATGATTTTAGCCGGGCTGGCAGCGGAGGGCGCAACCGAAATTTGCGATATTTACCACATTGACCGCGGCTACGAGGATATTGTAGGCAAGCTGAGAAATTTGGGCGCGGATATTGAGCGCGTGGGCACGAAAGATTAAAAGTAGGTGAAGAAATGTTTTTTAACAGTGTAGATATAGGCATCGACCTTGGTACCGCCAATATTCTGGTGTATATCAAAGGCAAGGGTATCGTGTTTGACGAGCCTTCCGTAGTGGCGATTAACAAAAGCAAAAATAAAATTCTGGCTGTCGGCAACGAAGCGCGCGACATGATTGGCAAGGTTCCGGGTAATATTTCCGTAATCCGCCCGTTAAAAGAGGGCGTTATTGCCAACTATACCGTTACGCAGAAAATGCTGGAATTTGTAGTGGCGCGCGTGGCGGGCAAAAGCTTTTTCAGCAAGCCGCGCATTATGGTCAGCATCCCGACCGGCATTACTTCCGTTGAAAAACGTGCCGTGCTGGAAGCAGCCATGAACGCAGGCGCGTCCAAAACCTATCTTATCGAAGAACCGCTGGCTGCGGCGCTGGGCGCAGGGCTTGACATCAGCGTGCCGAGCGGCAGCATGGTTATTGATATCGGCGGCGGCACGACCGACATTGCCATTTTGAGCATGGGCGGCGTGGTTGTCGATTCTTCTATCCGCATTGGCGGCGATGCTTTTGACGACGCTATTGTGCGTTACGTTAAAAAAGTGCACAACGTGCTGATTGGCGAGCCGACGGCGGAAGAAATTAAAATAAAAGTGGCGACGGTACATTCCGAAGGGCGCAGCGACGCGATTGAAGTGCGCGGCCGCGACCTGGTGACCGGCATGCCGACTACCATTAAAGTAACTTCCGCAGATGCGCGTGCTGCTTTGCGCGAGCCTGTTTTCAGCATGATTGCCACCATCCGCGGCGTGCTGGAAAAATGCCCGCCGGAACTTTCGGCTGACATTGTGGACAAGGGCATGGTGCTGACCGGCGGCGGTGCAATGCTGGACGGACTGGCACAGCTTTTGACCGACGAAACCGGTATTAAAACCACGGTTGCGGAAAACCCGCTGGACTGCGTGGCGCTGGGCACCGGCAAAGCACTGGGCGAGCTGAACAATCTGCGCCCGGGTGCGGTTATCGGCAACGACTGATTGAAGATTGACTTTTGATACACAGCCTGCGGGCTGTGTATTGTTTTTTGCACGGAGGTAAGAAGATGTTGAAATTTTTAGGCAGGCTGGCAGCGGCTGCGCTTTTGGTTGTGGCTGTGCCGCTGGCGGCGATGGCGGCGGAGGTGCAGGACTTCCGTTTCAGCAGCGGGCCGAGCAGAATCCGTTTTGTTGTCGATGCGGACGGCAAAATTGAGTACAAGGAAATTAAAAACACCAAAAAGCAGCTGGTGCTGGAACTTGACACGGAGCTTGAGGACGATATCGTTTCCAAAGTAAAGGACCCGATTATCAAAAAAGCGCGCTTGCAGGAAAAGGGCGACAAAACACGCCTTATTATTGATTTGAACAGCGAAGCGCAGCACAAGGTGCTGGTGCTGAAGAACCCCGACCGTCTGGTTCTGGATATTTTCCGCATCCGCGTGGAAAGCACCAAAAACGATATGGGCAGGGGGCTGACGCATATTTACCGCCGCGAAGATATGAACGGCCTGCCGGTGGAGGTAAATATTTTAGAGATTGCCCCGAAAAACCGTTACACCTTAAAACCGTTCAGCGGCGCGGTAAATAAAAACGGGCGCGGCACTTTGCTGAAAGCCAGCAAGGCAGTGGGCGCACGTGCAGCCGTTAACGCTTCGTATTTTGACAGCGACGGCTGGATTATCGGTAACTTGAAGCTGGACGGAGAATGGCTGGGTATGGAAAGCCAGCCGCGCAGCGCTTTTGTTGTTGCTGGCGGCAAACCGCAAGTTATGCAGGATTTGGCGTACGAGGGGCGCGCTTTCTTTCCCAAACTGGGCACGTTCATCAACATTAAGGGCATTAACCGTGCGCGCATTGCGGGCGACGTTGTGCTGTACACACATTACTACGGCCCTTCTACCAAAACCAATCAGTGGGGCTGCGAAGTCCGCATCGCCAATAACGGCGAAGTTACGGAAGTAAGCAAAAACGGCAACATGAAAATCGACAAGGACAGCGTTGTTTTATCCGCCCACGGCGATGCAGCCAAAATTTTGGAGCGCGTGCAGGTTGGCGACCGTGTGCGCCTGCGTGAAACTTTGGGCAGC
>CASEGD010000181.1 GCA_949287345.1 uncultured Phascolarctobacterium sp.
ACGGCAGCGCCAACCTTCATGGTTTTATCAAAGCCGCTGCTGAAGAACAGGCGGTCTAAAAAGCTGGTTAAATTGCCGTTGGCAGAGGCATAATAAACCGGGCTGCCGACAACAATGCCGTCGGCGTCTTTAAATTTTGCGGCAACTTCGTTAACGATGTCGTTAAACACGCATTTGCCAAGTTTTTTGCAGGCATAGCAGGCAATGCAGCCGCCTACCGGTTTGGCGCAGACATGGATGATTTCCGTTTCAATGCCTTCTTCGTTTAATGTTTTGGCAACTTCGCTTAAAGCGGTATAAATGCACTGGTCAGCCTTGGGGCTGCCGTTTAATAATAAAACCTTCATTATAAATCCTCCTTTGGTTTGCTGCTTACATAACTACAATTTTATTATACCACTATGGAGTTTACTTCTGTCAAAAAATAAAACGCACGGTTTTGCGCCGTGCGTTTGTGCTTTACAGTACTTTCTGCAAAAGGTTCAGTACGTTTTGATGTGTGATTTTGTTAATGGTTTCATCGCTGTAATGTTTACTTAAAAACTCAACCAGCGGTTTGTAATCCTGCACACCCTGAATGTTGTAAGGCGGGTGGCTGATGCCGTCAAAATCGCTGCCGAAGCCGATGTGGTCGTCGTTGCCGATGAGGTTCAGCATATAATCAATGTGCTTGTATACGCTTTCAATGCAGGCGTCGCGCCAGTCTTCTTCAAGGAACTGGCCGGCAAAGGTAATGCCTGCAAGGCCGCCATTCTGCGCCAGCGCTTTTAACTGCTCGTCATTAAGGTTGCGCGGGTGCGGGCACAGCGCTTTGGCGTTGCTGTGGGTGGCGATAATCGGCTTGGTGCTGGTTTCCAGAACGCTCCAGAATCCTGCGGTGGAGATATGGGAAACGTCTACCAGAATGCTGAGGCGGTTCATTTCCGCCACAACCTGTTTGCCGAAAGCAGTCAGCCCGCTGCCGGTTGCTTCTTCGTTAATGCCGTCGGCAATGTCGTTGCGGTTGCTCCAGGTCAGCGTCATGGCGCGCAGGCCCAGCTCGTACAGCATGCGCAGCGCCTCAAGGCTGCCGTCAATAGCGCCGCCTTCTTCAATCGCCAGCAGCGTCGCTGCCTTGTGGTTCAAAGCGTCGGCCGCATCGGCGGGGGTTAAAATTTCTAAAACGTCAACGCCATTGGCGCGCATTTTTTTCAGTTCGGTTTTGTATTTATCCAGCAGGCACAGCGTGTAGCGCAAGCCGCCCTGATAGCGGAAAACATCGGTCGGCACGTAAATGGCGCAGAACTGTAAGCCGCCGCCGTTGGCAATCTGGCGCTTAATATCAAAGTGCTGCTCGTTTTCGTACAGCGAAGCGTTTTTGTTGTACAGCTCGGTTAAAGTGTCGCAGTGGCAGTCGCAGATATACATGGTATCAGTCCTTTCTTAAAAACAAATAGCTGCCGCAATGTACGGCAGCTATCAAAAAACTTAGTTATTAAACTCCTGCGTAGTAATAGTAGAAGGTCATGGCAAGGGTTACAGCCAAAGCGCCGCACATCGGGATGAAGGTACGTTTTACCAGGTCGAAGCTGGAAACGTTGCCCATGCCGGATGATACAACGATAACCGCCGTAATCGGGGAGCAGGTACGTGCGATGGATGCTGCAAAGTGCATCGGCAGAAGCATCAGCACGGGGTGCAAACCGGTGTGTGCAGCAACCGCCGGGGTAAGTGCTGCAAACGCGAAGAACGGTGCGTTGCCGCTGCCCATAACGATGGAGCTGAATACGATAATGCTTACCATTACCAGCATCATTGCCATCGGGCCGAAGCCGAGGGTTTTACTGCCTTCAATCAGGCTGTCGATGGTGCCCATGGAGAGCAGGCCCTGAGCAAAAGTCTGGCCGGCGATGATAAGGGTAATTACGTTAGCCATCTGCATACCTAAGCCGTCAAAGAAGGTCTGGATATCGGCAAAAACTTTTTTGCCGTCGCGCCAGCGGATAAATTCGCAGCATGCGCCGATGAACAAACCGATGAACATAGCCATAACGATGTTCATTTTAATGGTGGTAATCCACAGGGAGCTGAAGGAAAGAATCAGGCTCAAAGGAATAACCGGCAGGATTGCGTACCATAACGGAGCGTTGTCGGCCGGGTTTTCTTCAGCTTTTTCAACTTCCATCGGCTGAACTACATGGCCCATTTTCTTATCCATGTATTTCTGGGTGAAGTAATGCAAAGTGCCTACAACCACAAATGCTACCATAACGATAGGCACCTGATAGTTGGTCCAGTACAGAACCGGGTCAACGCCGGCGGTGGTTGCGGAAAGAATGGTACCGGTGTCGCTCGGGCTCCAGTCAAAGCACAGGGTGGAAGCAACAGCCGCGGTTGCGGACAGGCGGCTTACGCCGAGGCCGATAAGAATCGGGAACATGGTTACCAT
>CASEGD010000182.1 GCA_949287345.1 uncultured Phascolarctobacterium sp.
TTTTGCGAAACGCCGCAGAATGTGATAAAATTACAAAAGAATTCCTTTAAAAAAGGCAAAACAAAATTAACATAAAAGAAGGGAAAGCCAGATGAGTAAAAACAGCTTCTATATTACTACTCCGATTTATTATCCGAGCGATAATCTGCACATCGGCCATGCGTACTGCACGACGATTGCCGATACTGTTGCCCGCTATCACCGCGCCAAGGGCGAGGATGTTTTCTTCCTGACCGGCAGTGATGAGCACGGTCTGAAAATTCAGCGCAAGGCTGCCGAAAAAGGCGTTACGCCGATTGAATATGTCGATGGCATTGTTGCCAACTTTAAAAAACTGTGGAAGATGCTGAACATTTCCAACAACGATTTTATCCGCACCAGCGAGGAACGCCACCACAAGGTTGTGCAGGCTGTGCTGCAAAAAATTTACGAGCAGGGCGATATTTACAAAAAGAACTACGAAGGTTTGTACTGCGTTCCGTGCGAATCTTACTGGCTGGAGCGCCAGCTTGTTGACGGCAAATGCCCGGACTGCGGACGCCCGGTAGAAAAAATGGCGGAGGAAAGCTATTTCTTTAAACTGTCCAAGTATCAGGACAGAATTCTGGAATATATTGAAACGCATCCTGATTTCATCCAGCCGGTTTCGCGCCGCAACGAGATGATTAACTTCATTAAACAGGGGCTTGAAGATTTGTGCATTACCCGCACGACCTTCGACTGGGGCATTCCTGTTCCGTTCGACCCGAAACACGTTGTTTACGTTTGGTTCGACGCGCTTTTAAATTATTTTACCGCTATCGGCTACGGCACGGATGAAGAAAAGTTCCATAAATTCTGGCCTGCCAACATTCATCTGGTTGGCAAGGAGATAGTTCGCTTCCATAGTATTATCTGGCCGATTATGCTGATGGCTATGGGCGAAGAATTGCCGAAACAGGTTTACGGACACGGCTGGCTGGTTGTTGACGGCGACAAGATGTCCAAGTCCAAGGGCAACGTAATCGATCCGATTGCGCTGATTGACGAGTTCGGCCCGGACGCTATCCGTTACTTCCTGCTGCGCGAAATTGCGCTGGGCAGCGACGGCAACTTCTCGCGCGACGCGCTGATTAACCGCATTAACGCCGACCTTGCCAACGACCTTGGCAACCTGCTGCACCGCACCGTAAGCATGATTGAAAAATATCACGGTGGCGTTGTAACGCACAAAGAAGGCACGGAAGCTGTCGATAAGGAATTTATCGCGCTGGTTAACGAAACCGTTGCCAACTACAAAGACGACATGGACCACATGGAGCTGAACCAGGCGATTAAAGACGTTTGGGCGCTGATTGGCCGTGCCAACAAATATATTGATGAAACCGCGCCGTGGATTCTGGCGAAAGACCCTGCGCAGGCAGAGCGTTTGCAGGCAGTTATGTACAACCTTGCCGAAGCGCTGCGCATTGTGGCGATTTTGATTGCTCCGTTTGTGCCCGTTACCGCGCCGAAGATTTACGAGCAGCTGGGCCTTGGCAAACCGGAATGCTTTTTGCTGGCTGACGCCAAATGGGGCAAGCTGGCAACCGGCACCAAAGTGCAGAAGGGCGACCCGCTGTTCCCGCGCATTGAAGTAACCGAAGACGGCAACACCGTAATTGCCGCAACCAAAAAAACTGCTGCCAAACCTGCCAAGGCAGAAGCACCGAAAGCAGAAGCAAAAAAAGCAGCACCGGCAGCAGCCGATGAAATTACTATTGAAGATTTTGCCAAACTTGATTTGCGTGTGGCAACGATTGTAGCTGCAGAGCGCGTGCCGAAAACCGATAAACTATTGAAAATTCAGGTGAAAATCGGCGATGAGGAACGCACCATCGTCAGCGGCATTGCCCAGCATTACGAGCCGGAAGCATTGATTGGCAGAAATGTTATCGTTATTGCCAACCTTAAGCCTGCCAAACTGCGCGGAATTGAAAGCCGCGGCATGGTTCTGGCAGCCAGCGACGGCGAAGGCAACCTGGTACTGGCAGACGCACCGGGCATTGCCAGCGGCAGCAAGGTGAAATAAAATGTCGCGCACAGGCTTGTGGGATTCGCATGCCCACCTGGATTCCGACTATTTTACCGATGACCGCGACGAGCTGATTACTAAAATCGGCGAAGAAATGGACGGCTTTATCAATCCCGGCTGTGATGAAGAAAGTTCCGCTTTTGCGGTGCAGCTTGCCGAAAAGTACGATTTTGTATATGCGGCAGTCGGCTGGCACCCGGAGGATTTGGCCGGCATTAAGGACGAACATTATCTTGACAAGCTGGCGGCTTGGGCGGTACACCCCAAGGTTGTCGCTATCGGCGAAATCGGGCTTGATTATTATTGGAAGGAAAACGAGCCGAAAGAGGTGCAGAAAAAGCGCCTGCTGGAGCAGATTGACCTTGCCGTACAGTT
>CASEGD010000183.1 GCA_949287345.1 uncultured Phascolarctobacterium sp.
TTATTCGCTGGGCATTGTGCTGTTTGAAATGCTGACGGGGCATGTGCCCTTTGACGGCAATACGGCGGTTGCCGTGGCGATGATGCACGTTGAAAAAACGCCGCCGCCGCTGAGCAGCTTTGTGGAAGGCCTGCCTGATTGTTTGCAGCGCGTAATTGACAAGGCGCTGGCCAAAGATTTGACCAAGCGTTACGCAACGGCGTGCGAAATGTGGCAGGATTTGAACAATATCAAAAATAAAATGGAAAAAGACGGCGAGGAAGACGCTTATCCCGTTGCTGCGGCAGCGGAGGAAATAATCGCCGACGAATATAACGAGCCGGAAGCTCCGGAAGAAACTATTGTTATGACCGTACCGGCAGCGGCACAAACACCGGCCAAAGCACAGCAAAGCTGGCTGGAACGCTTGAAGAATACGCAGCTTACGCGCCATCAGCAGCTGATGCTGGCAGGCGTTGTAGTGGTGTTATCGGCGGTGTTCCTGCTTATCGGCAACGTGTTCAGCCGCGACACCATTAAAGTGCCTGACGTAATGGGCAAAAGCGTGGTAGAGGCGAAGGAAATCTTGGAAAACGCAGGCTTTAGCGTTACTTTAAAAGAAGCCTATGACGATAAAGTAACGCCCGGGCTTGTGTTAAAGCAGGACCCGGCGGGCGATGAAATGCGCAAGGAAGGCAGCGCGGTTTATATTACGGTGAGCAAGGGCATTGAAATGGTTGAAGTGCCTAACGTAACCGGCAAAACGCTGGCAGATGCGCGCAAAATGATTGAACGCAAGGAACTTGTGCTTGGCAAGGTTGAAACCGTGTTCCGCGACGATAGCGACGGACTTGTTATCGAACAGGAACCGCCAGCCAATGAAAAACTTGAACACGGTACCAAAGTGAACCTTGTAATTGCCGAAAAACCGAAAGAAGTAGCCATTCCTTCCGTTATGGGCAAAACCTCCGGCGAAGCGATTTCCGCGCTGGAAGGCATGGGCTTTAAAAATATCACGGCGCAGACCGTGGGCAGCAAAAAAGTTGCCGGTACCGTGCTTGGCATTGAACCGCAGGAAGGCAGCAAGGTGCTGAACAGCACCGCCATTGTGTTGAAAGTTTCTGACGGCGTCGGTACGGCAAAACAGAACAAATATGCCGAATTTGTTGTGCCGGAAGGCAATAAAAAACAAAAAGTGCGCATTGTTGTAACTGACGATGACGGCGAAAAAGAAGTTTACGAAGGCACCAAACGCGCGGGCGTGCGCATCCGCCAGAAGGTGGAAGTAAGCGGCCCGGCGGTTGCTAAATTTTATTGCGATAATAAACTTATTGAGGAGAAACAGCTGTGACGAGCGGCCGCATTATAAAAAATTTTAACGGCTACTATTATGTAGAAACCGATAACGATATTGTAACCTGCAAAATCAAAGGCAAAATGAAGCAGGAGCGTTTTTCTGCCGTTACCGGCGATATGGTGGAGTTTCAGAAAAATCCCGATGGCGAAAGCATGATAACCAAAGTGCTGTCGCGCCGCAATTTTATGGAGCGCCCCGCGATGGCAAACCTTGACTGCGTGGTTATTGCCTTTGCCTGCTGTGACCCGGATTTCAGCTACCTGCTGGCGGATAAAATGCTGGCTTTTGCCGAGCGTGCCGGTATTGAAGCGGTGCTGTGCCTGAATAAAACCGACCTTGTCAGCGAGGAGGAGCTGAATAAAATAGCGGACGTTTACAAGCTGGCGGGGTACAGGGTATTTGCCGTTTCTACCTTTAACAATACAGGGCTTGACGAGCTTAAAGCATATTTAAACGGAAAAATCAGCGCCTTTGCAGGTCCGTCCGGCGTGGGCAAATCGTCCATGCTTAACGCATTGCAGCCGGGCATTGCCCTGCAAACAGGCAGCGTCAGCGAAAAAATCGGCCGCGGGCGGCACACAACCCGTTATGCGCAGCTGTTGCCTTTTAACGGCGGCTACCTTGCCGACACGCCGGGCTTTGGCAACTTAATGGCGGAGAACATCGACGCGCGCGAGCTGTATAAATACTTTAGAGAATTTAAAGATTTTGAGCATGACTGCAAATTTATGCCGTGCACCCACACGCACGAACCGGTCTGCGGCGTAAAAAATGCGGTGCAGGCGGGGCGGATTGCCGCCAGCCGCTATGAGTCGTACCTTGCAATTCTGGACGAAATAAAATTACTTAAAGAAAAGAGTGGTAAAAGATGATTAAGGTTGCCCCTTCGATTTTATCTGCTGATTTTGCTTATCTTGCGGACGAAATTAAAAAGATTGAAGCCGCCGGTGCGGATTGGGTACATATCGACGTGATGGACGGCAATTTTGTGCCGAACCTGACCTTTGGTGCGCCGGTTGTTACCAAAATCCGTAAGGTGACGGATATGTTTTTTGA
>CASEGD010000184.1 GCA_949287345.1 uncultured Phascolarctobacterium sp.
CGCCTTAACGTATCGCAGCGCGCGTGGATTTTGTTTATGATATTTGTATGGATTACGCTGGTTTACGTTATTGTAGCGTTTACCGATATTACCGCGTCGTCCTTTGTCGGCAACGTAACGCTGGAAAACGGCGAGGTTGTTTCCGGCGCGGGCATTGCAAGTTCTTCTGCCATGTACCTGGCTC
This sequence comes from uncultured Phascolarctobacterium sp., assembly GCA_949287345.1. GTDB lineage: Bacteria > Bacillota > Negativicutes > Acidaminococcales > Acidaminococcaceae > Fusicatenibacter_A. The sequence continues at coordinate 185 of CASEGD010000184.1, forward strand.
TGCCTATTATTATGGGCCTTTTAATGCGCTTTGGCGGATTAAAGGAAAACCTTGCGGTTTGCATCTTCCTGCCGCTGGTTGGCGTTGCTATCTGGGCAGGTCAATCCCTGCCGCTCAGCCTGCCTGTTTCTGACCCGGCAACGGCGCAGAAGGTTTGGGGCGTTTTGATTTTGGTTTACTGCCTTGTTGCGGCTATGATGCCGATGTGGCTCCTGTTGCAGCCGCGCGGCGCGCTGGGCGGTTACTTCCTTTACATTGCCCTTGTTGTTGCCGCTATCGGTATTATGTTCGGCGGTTACGAAATCAACTATCCGGCTTTCACCAATCTGAACCCGGACGGCAGCTTGGGCGAACATTTCTGGACGCCGATGTTCCCGATTTTGTTCATCACCATCGCGTGCGGCGCATGCTCCGGCTTCCATGCACTGGTATCTTCCGGTACCAGCAGCAAGCAGCTTGCTAAAGAAACCGACGCTACCGCTATCGGTTACGGCGCAATGCTGCTGGAAGGCATGGTTGCGGTTGTATCCATCGTTTGCGTTATGATTCTGGCGCAGGATTCCGAACTTATCCATAAAGCGCCTAACTTTATTTACGCTATGGGCATCGGCAGCTTTATGGAACTTATCGGTATCCCGGCTGCTTTCGGCATCAGCTTTGGCCTGATGGCGTTTACCACCTTCGTTTACGATACGCTTGATGTTTGCACCCGCCTTGGCCGCTATGTTATCGAAGAACTTACCGGCTGGCGCGATACGAAGGGCAAAATACTCGGTACGGCGCTCACTTCCGCAGTGCCTATCTTCTTCATCTTCCAGACCATGACGGACGCTAAAGGCAATGTAATTCCGGCGTGGAAAACATTCTGGAACACCTTCGGCGCTTCCAACCAGCTTTTGGCTGCGCTGGCGCTGATTGGCATCAGCATCTGGCTGTATAACACCCGCCGCGAATCCAAAGTATGGATGGCGGCCTGCATCCCTGCGGTGCTGATGTTCTTGATGTCCAACTGGGCGCTTATGCTCAGCATTTACGACGGCTGGGTTCTCGGCCTTGGCCATCCCGCTGTACCGGTTGTTTCCGTTATTCTGGTAATCCTTTCCGTGCTGGTTGCGTTTGAAACCATTTATTCCGTAAATAAATCCAAAGCCAGCATCCAAAAACAGGATTAAACGTCTTGACAGAAAAACGCTGAGTAATTATAATAAATTGTAACAACTTAAAAAACATTCACCTTAAAGACTGTGAAGGGAACAAGATAAACCGTAACGCCGTAAGAGAGCTGCCGGTTGGTGCGAGGCAGCGGCTAAAGTTTATGTATAGCTCATCCCGGAGTTGCCTGCCCGATATGTAGGGCCGGACGTGTGGCAGCGTTATTAAGCCGGGCCTTGTTAGAGGCTGCTGAGGGCCGCATTGGCGGCTGAATTAGGGTGGTACCGCGTGGAATTATTCCCCGCCCCTATGCTTTAGTAGGGAGCGGGGATTTTTGTTTCTCCGCTCAGAACAAAAGAACGGAGGTTATTAAAAATGCAAAAAGCCAACAAACAGTACATTCCTTTCCAGCCGGTAAAAATGGCAAACCGCGAATGGCCTGACAAAGTTATCACCAAAGCGCCGGTATGGTGCAGCGTCGATTTGCGCGACGGCAATCAGGCACTGGTTACGCCCATGCAGCTTGATGAAAAGCTGTTAATGTTCAAAACTCTCGTTGATATCGGCTTTAAGGAAATCGAAGTGGGCTTTCCGTCCGCTTCCGAAACGGAATACGAAATCCTGCGTACTTTGATTGAAGGCAATTATATTCCGGACGACGTTACTGTGCAGGTACTCGTTCAGGCCCGTGCCGAGCTGATTAAAAAGACTTTTGAAGCAGTTAAGGGCGCTAAAAACGTCATCATTCATTTTTATAATTCAACCAGTACTTTGCAGCGCAAGGTTGTGTTTAAAAAGGATATGGACGGCATCGTCGATATCGCCGTTGAAGGCGCGCGCCTTATCCGCCGGCTGACGGAGGAAGAAGTTGCTAAAAGCGGCATGAACATCCGCTATGAATATTCGCCGGAAAGCTTTACCGGCACGGAAATTGATTTTTCCATCCGCATTTGCGAGGAGGTTATGAAGGAACTGGGCGCAACCAAAGAAAACCCGGTAATTTTAAACCTGCCCTCCACGGTGGA
>CASEGD010000185.1 GCA_949287345.1 uncultured Phascolarctobacterium sp.
TTTTTATCCGCACGCAGAATAACGCTGCCGCCGCGTCCGCCGTTGCCGCCGTTCGGGCCGCCCTTTTCTACAAATTTTTCCCTGCGGAAGCTGCTCATGCCGTCGCCGCCAGCGCCTGCTTCCACATAAATTCTTGCTCTGTCAATAAACATTCTAAAATCTCCTGTATTTAAGGCAAACTTCTGCCGATTATATACTTTTATTATACCTCATGCGGGCACAGTTAGGCAAATCATTCGCCGCGCAGCCAGCCCGCCAGAAACTGCGAAGCAAACATGCCCAGCTTTTTGTAAGTCGCCACCGTCGGGTGGATGCCGTCAAAATACGCCGACTGCAATTCCGTATCGCTCAAACCCACAGCGTCCTGCAAATCAAGCAAAAACGCTTTGCCCTCAAACTCCAGCTGTATGCGCCTGCGCAGAAGCTCAACCTGCGCGTTGTAATCGTCGTTAGCGGCATACAGCGGCAAAACTATCGCCAGCGGCCACTTTTTAGCCGTGCAGTACGCCAGCGCCTGTTTTAAATCGTCAATAATAAAACCCTGCGGACGGCGGTTTAAAATATCGTTGGCGCCGCCCCAAAACACAACGCCCTCCGTGCGCTCCGGCAGATACATATTTTTTAAACGATACACAATATCGTCGCAGCAATCGCCGCAGACGCCGTAATTAAGCATCGTCACGCCGGTTTCCGCCTGCACCTCCGCAATCCACGATTCCTTCGGGCCATACGGAAAACCAAATATTAAAGAATCGCCAAAACAGGCAACAGTACGCATAATATTTCTCCTTTAACAAGTCTGTTTGCTTTTTGGTTACTACTTTAAATTTTACCAAATTTTAAAAAGTTTTTCGATTGCCAATCGGAAAATTTATTAAAATCAGCTATTTTATCGACTGCCAGTCGAAAAACTTTTTTGTTTATTTTCCTGCCCTTGGGCGATAAAATTACTAAATTCAGATATACAAAAAGCGGATGGCATAAAGCCACCCGCTTTAATAGTTCTAACTATGAAATTAGAAAGTGAATACTACTTCAGACCAGAGAACCTGAGCGTCCGGAGTACCTTCGCCTTTGTCTTCACGGCCTTCAAAGTCAGCATATTTAACGCCTGCTACAATGTTTTTAGCAAGAGTTACGTTAGCACCTACTTCAAAGCCTTTATAACCATCAGTGGTCAAGAAACCAAGACCATCAGCATATTCGGCATAACCGCCGCTGAATACGGTCGGCTGGAGATAAGTTGAAGCCGGACGGTCGCTGTAGTTAGCATACAAGCCCCAAGAACCTACTTCAGAAGCTTTAGCACCTTTATAAGTAAGACCTACTAACCAACCATTGTTATCAGTGGATTCATCAAGCAAATCAGCTACAGCATCATAGCTATCGGAATCACCATAGAACCAGCTACCTCTTAAAGTCAGGTCTTTAGCAATTTCACCTTTAGCTGCAACTTCCCAAACTTCCTGTTCACGAACATTATCGGCTTTGTAGTATTTAACAGCTGCATCAACAGCACCAATGCCTGCTTCAACACCTGCTACATAAATACGGTCGCCATCTGCTACCAAGCTGCCATCTTCGCCAATAAGGCCTTCTTCTACAGCAATATCATCTAATTTAGCACCAGAAACATAATCATCAGAAGATGCTTTCAGAGCCCAACCAAATACTTTAACATCGCTGCCATAAGACAGTTTTACACCATCGCCACGGTTATCAAGTACGTCGCCCTGAACGAAGTCCATACGTCCTGCATCCATTTTAATACCGCCAACACGGCCGGATACGAATGCCCAGTTAAGATCAACATCATCGTCGCTATCATGACCAGACCAGGTTTTATTAGTGTAGTACTGACGGTTTTCAAGACGGCCGGTGTAGCTCCAATCTTCGTTAATAGCACCGTTTACAAACAAACGAGTACGCAGATAACCTTCATTACCCTTTACGTCACCGTCAACATCTTTGTAAGAAGCACGGATCTGACCGGTGATTTTTACGTTGTCAGCTTTTTTCTCAAGGTTAGCTACGCGAACACCAAGGCTGTCCAGTTCGTCTGCGAATTCAGCAGCCAGTTTGTCTACGTTAGCGCCGTTTGCCATAGCTTTTGCTACGATCTGAGCCATTTCATAACGGGTCATCAGTTTGTCGCCACCATAGGTGCCGTCAGGATAACCGGTTACAACGCCTTCTGCAGCCAGTTTGTTAACTGCATCATAAGCCCAGTGGCCGGCCGGTACGTCGCTGAACGGGTTAGCTGCATAAGCGGAAGCAGTTACGCCGAGAGCCATAGCCATTGCAAGTACTAAAGATTTTTTCATTTTGTTTTCC
>CASEGD010000186.1 GCA_949287345.1 uncultured Phascolarctobacterium sp.
AATCTGTTTGTAATTTCGCCGTCTGCCGTCAAAACGGCGATAGAAAACGACGTGCGCTTTGAAAAAGCGGAAACGGAATATTTTTGGCCGGGCGTTTTGGCAATCCGCGTTAAGGAGCGCGTGCCCGCCGTTTACATTGCCTGCTCGTACAAAAGCTATGCGCAGGTGGATTACAACGGCGTGGTGATGAGCGTCAGCGACGGCATTAAGGGCGCGGATGCGCCGGTATTGTCCGGCGTAGTAACCGGCAACATTTTCTTTGGCGATACCGTTAAGGAAAAGAACGTGCTGGCAATTTTAAGTTTTTTAAGCAAGCTTGATAAAGAAGTTATCAATTCGATTTCGGAAATTGCCGTGGACAGCGGCAACAACGTAAAATTCAACCTCAGCTGCGGCTACCCGATACTTTTGGGCAACGCCGACAACATAGCCGAGAAGCTGGACGTATTTGTAACGGTCTTTAATGATATAAAAACAAAAAATATCAGGGCGGAATATATTGACTTAACCTTCGCAAAGCCTTATATTAAGTTAAGGCAGAAAGCCTGATATTTTTGAAAGGACTAATGAAGTATGTTAGCAAATAAACATGCAAAAATAATGCTGCTGATAGTTTTTGCCATTTTGGGGTTTATGATTGCCACGCAGATTAAAACCACCGAAAGGCAAAAAACCATTAACGTCCAGCGTGCCGAAGAATTAACCGAACGCCTGCGCGATGTTGAACAGCAGCGCGACGAACTTGCCAAAGAAGTTGAGCGTTTGCAGGCGGCAAGCGGCAGCGACGAAGCGCTGGAAAGCGAAGTGGAACGCCTGAAAGAATTTGCTGGCGAAGTACCGCTGGAAGGCAAGGGCATCCAGCTTATACTGGACGACAGCAAGGTAACGGCGCAGGTGGGCGAAAACCCCAACCTTTACATCATCCACGATGACGATTTGCTGCGCGTTATCAATGAACTGCGTGCCGCCGGTGCGGAAGCAATTTCCATCAACGGAGAGCGCCTTGTTTCCACCAGTGAAATCCGCTGTGCAGGGCCGACGCTTTCGGTAAATAACAACCGCAGCGCCCCGCCGTATGTAATCCTGGCTATCGGCAATCCGTCCAATCTGGCCAGCGCCCTTAAATTAAGGGGCGGCGTGCTGGATACGTTTAAATTCTGGGGCATTCAGGCCGATTTAACGCAGCCCGAGGTTGTAAAGGTGCCTGCCTTTAAGGGCCGCAGGATTTTTGAATACGCTCAGGCCGCGCCCGATGAAGACAAGGCGGCAAAGGAGGGTGGTAAATAATGCTGTACGCACTTGCCGGTGTTATTATCGGCTTTATCGCCGGATGGTATTTCCCCCTGTATTTACCGCTTGAATACGGCAGGCTTCTTTCCGTATCGCTGATGGCGGCGCTGGATACCGTTTTTGGCGGCATCCGCTCCAGCATGGAAGGCAAATACGATAACTTTGTATTTATTACCGGCTTTTTTACCAACGCCGTTATGGCCGCGTTTGTATGTTATTCCGGCCTTTTAATGGGCATAGATTTGTACATGGTCGGCATTTTGATTTTCGGCATGCGCATTTTTAACAACCTTGCCGCAATCCGCCACCTGTTTCTCAAAAAATAAAAAATTTTTACAATCAGGCAGGAGATTTTACTGTCCATGTAGAATATCATTTTGATATTTATGTAATGGATTTTACCCAACTTATTAAGGGGGAATATAAATAATGTTTGAAGAATTTGAAGAAAAAGGCATGGACAATCTTGCCAATATCAAGGTAATTGGTGTTGGCGGCGGCGGCAACAACGCCGTAAACCGAATGATTACCGCCGGTGTAAAAGGCGTGGAATTTATCGCCGTTAACTGCGATGCGCAGGCTTTGCTGCTTTCTAAAGCCGCAACCCGTATCCAGATTGGCGAAAAACTTACCAAAGGCCTTGGCGCAGGCGCAAACCCTGAAATCGGCGAAAAAGCCGCTGAAGAAAGCCGCGACGCTATTTTGGAAGCGCTGAAAGGCGCAGACATGGTATTTGTTACCGCAGGCATGGGCGGCGGTACCGGCACGGGCGCAGCACCGATTGTTGCTGAATGTGCCCGCGAGGTTGGCGCGCTGACCGTCGGCGTTGTAACCAAACCGTTCTCTTTTGAAGGCAAACGCCGCATGAACCAGGCTGAAAGCGGCATTGTAAATATTAAAGAAAAGGTTGATACCTTAATTACCATCCCTAACGACCGTTTGCTGCAGGTTATCGACAGAAGAACTTCCATGCTGGAAGCTTTCCGCATTGCCGATGACGTTCTGCGTCAGGGCGTGCAGGGCATTTCCGACCTGATTGC
>CASEGD010000187.1 GCA_949287345.1 uncultured Phascolarctobacterium sp.
GCATTGTGGACGCAGGCTACCATCTGGAATCGCTGGCGCGCATTAAAGCCTTTAAAGACGGACAGGTTGTATTTGAAGAATAAAAAATTAACCGCACTGTACAGCACAGTGCGGTATTTTTATGCCCTTTTGGCAAGCACGCTTATGCACGCTGCCACAGCATTAAGTTGTTGTCAAAAATTACGCTTACTTTGCCGGTATCCTTCAGCCACGCAAGGTAAGAGCGCACCGTGCTGCCGACTAAAACGTACTGTTCAAAGTTCATCACAAGCCCGTATGCGGCAAACAGTTTTTGCAAAAGCTGCTCAAAACAGATTGGCTCAGCGCACAGCTCCAGAATTTTAGCGGCGGCTTCATGCACCTTATCAATGTTGTACTGCGCAAGCCCGGCAATTTCTTCCGTTGCCGCGGTATGCGCGGGCACAAACATTTTGGCTTGCAGCGTTTTCACCATCTCCAGCGTTTTTAAGTAAGCGGCAACGTCGTAAATAAACACAATGCCGTATTTATCCAAAATCTCGCGGCTGGAAAGGCAATCAACATCATCCGGCGTGCGGTAGCCCACCATGTCAAAAAAGTGTCCGGGCAGTTTGATAATTTCAAATCCTTCCGGCAGAACTTCCGGCGTTAAATCCTCTGCGGGGCTTTCCTGCGCCATTAAAAATTTATGCCGCAAATCCTTGCAGGGGTAGCCGCCGTACAAAAATGCCGGTTCCAGCACCGGATAGCGCGTAACGGCGCAATCAATGCCCGGCGCGTAAATTTTGCAGCCCGTCTGCCCGTGCAGGTATTTATTGCCGCCAATGTGGTCCGCATTGGCGTGCGTGTTGTAAACGGCGGTTAAGTGCCAGCCGTTGGCGTCCAGAATCTGGCGCACCTTACGCCCGGCGTCCTTGTCGTTGCCGCTGTCAATCAGGCAAATGTCCCTGCCGTTCAGTTTTACCAGCCCGATTTTGGCGGGGCTTTCAATATAATAAGTGCTTTGCGCAACCTGTACCAGTTCAAACATCGCTTTACCTCCGTATGGCTTTTTAAATTATTATAACAAATAACGCGCAAGGCGTAAAAAATAACCGGGGTTTTATCCCCGGCTTTTTTATTTCAGCCATTCTTTAACGGCGGCTTCGTTTAAGTTTTTGGTTGCGTCAAAGCAGTCCTTTACATCTGCCTTGGGGCAAATTGCCTTAATGTCGCGCGTACTGTTTTTAGGGCCGCTGCCGCCGTGCGTGCAGAACGGGTACACCTTTTTGCCGTAAAAATCGTAGCTTTCCATAAAGGTTTTAATCAGCTGCGGGCAGCCAAACCACCAGATAGGGAAGCCCACGAGGATTTTATCATACCAGCCGATGCCTTCCACCTTATCCGCCAGCGCGGGCTTTTCGCCTTTCAGGCTCTCCCACTTGGCAACGGCAACCGTGGCAAAATAGCTGTCGGGGTAGGTTTTCTGCGGCACAATGCGGTGCAGCGTGCCGCCAGTCATTTTGGCAATTTCTTCCGCCGCGCGTTTGGTGTAGCCGGTTTTGGAATAGTACGCAATTAAAATTTTTTCTGCCATTTTGCTCACTCCTCAATCCATATAGTAATAACTGCGCCGCGCGGTTAAAAGCATAATTGCCACCATCGCCGCAGTAAACACGGCATAGCCCGCCGTCAGCTCAAACAGCGTAAAATAATCGGCAATGCGGCTGACAATTAAGTTAGGCAGCGCCGCGCCGCCGTAAGCAACAATGTAAATCAGCGAAAGCACGCCTGCCCTTTCGTTAAGCCCGGTGCCTTCCAAAATACCGGCCATGCTGCTGGTAAAGGCTGCGCCGTCGGCCGCGCCGGATACAGCGTTAAAAAACATAAACAGCCACAGCGATTTGATATGCATGGCAAACAGCGAGCCGCACACACCCACGAAGAACACTATCATGGACCAGCGCTGCATGGCAAATTTATCGCGCCCGCGCGTGATGATTGCACCAAAAATTACCGGCACGATGAACGAAACGTAGATGAGCGATGCAATAAAGGTGCTGTCCACGCCAAGCTCCTGCACGCCGATAGCGGCGCTGTACGACTGGTAAAAACCGCCGACCGCCCATGTGCCCGCAAAAGCGCACGCCGCTGCGGGTAAAAGCCTGCGTACATGCGGCGTCATTTTAATTTGCGGCACAAGGCTTTTCCACGCACCTTTCAGCGGATGCGTAATTGTTTCTTCGCTGGCAAAAATCAGTGCGCCGCAGCCTAAAAGGAGTAGCGCCACGATAATGAACACCAAACTCAGCGAACCGCTGGCCGTGTTTAAAACGCCTGCGCCCATAGCGCCGATTGGCAGCCCCACGTTGGGCGCCGCGCCGATGATGACCGCCGCCAGACCTTTGTAACGCCGCGGCTCGTTATCAATAATAAACGCCGCCACCGTGCTGGAAGCCAGCCCGCAGCACAAGCCCTGCACAAATTTCGCTAAAAGCATGCGCCACTCGCTGCTCACATCGGCAAACAGCAGGCAGCCCGCCACGCCGAAGGCCAGCGTTAAATAAATCGCGCGTTTGCGCCCCCAGTAATTGGTTAAGCGCGGCAAAAACAAAAGCGCCAGCACCGTGCCGCAAAAATACACAACCGTTACCATGGACATAACGCCGTTGCCCGCGCCCAGCTGCTGCGC
>CASEGD010000188.1 GCA_949287345.1 uncultured Phascolarctobacterium sp.
TATCAATTTTAAAATTTTTTCTGTGTTAAGGTCAGGGCGTCCGGCGGTAATTTCCGGCTGGGCGCAGGCAATTTTTAACAATTTGCATCTCTCCGGTTTGCGTTTATAGGTTTATGATGTTATTATAACAAATAAAGGCACTTAATACCATAACTAACGGAGGCGATAAGCATGGCAAAGCAGAAAAAAACCAATGCTGCGCGCATTCTGGATGAGAAAAAGATTGAATATAAGCTTATCGAATATAAAGTTGACGAAGAACATCTCGACGCCGTACACGTTGCGGCGGAAGTCGGGCTGCCCGCTGCGCAGGTCTTTAAAACGCTGGTGGTGCGCGGCGATAAAACGGGTCCTGTGTTTGCCGTTATCCCCGGCGACGGGGAACTTGACTTAAAGGCGCTGGCCAAAGTAAGCGGCAACAAAAGGGCGGAGCTTGTGCATTTAAAAGAAGTGCTGCCGCTGACGGGTTATATCCGCGGGGGCTGTTCGCCTTTGGGCGCGAAGAAAAATTACCCGGTTTACCTTGACGAAACCTGCATTTTGTGGGATCAGATAGCAATCAGCGCCGGGCAGCGCGGTTTGCAGATTTTTTTGAAGCCGGACGATTTGGTGGCTGCAACAGGTGCAGCCGTGGTAAACATTATTTACGCTTAAGCGTTTAAATACTTGCCCAAAGTACATAAATATGCTATTATGGCAGCATGGAAAGATGAAAGGATGGCTTTTATGTTATTTTTAAGTACACGCGGCAAGGCCGACCTTTGCTGCAGCGCCCACGCAATTACGCGCGGCATGGCAGGCGACGGCGGGCTTTTTGTGCCTCAAAAATTTGTAGCGCTTTCCCTTGACGAAATTATCGCACTGCATAATTTAAGCTATCAGGAACGCGCCGTAAAAATTCTTTCGTTGTTTTTAACTGATTATACCGAAGATGAATTAAAAGACGCGGCGGACAAGGCTTACGCGGAAGCAAAATTCGGCAGGGAGCCTGCGCCGGTGCATAAAGTAAACGATAACACTGATACGCTGGAACTGTGGCACGGGCCGACATCAGCGTTTAAGGACATGGCTTTGCAGATTTTGCCGCAGCTTTTGACAAAGGCGATTGCCAAAACCGGCGAGCAGCATAAAATTGTTATTTTAACCGCCACCAGCGGCGATACCGGCAAGGCTGCGCTGGAAGGCTTTGCAGATGTTGACGGCACGGAAATTATCGTGTTCTACCCTGAAAGCGGCGTCAGCGATATCCAGAAGCAGCAGATGGTGACGCAGCAGGGCAAAAACGTGCATGTGTTTGCCGTTGAAGGCAATTTTGACGATGCCCAGACCGGCGTTAAACGCATTTTTGCCGATGAAGAATTAAAAGAAGAACTGGCTGCGCAGGGCTGCGTGTTCAGCTCTGCCAACTCCATCAACTGGGGTCGCCTTGTGCCGCAGATTGTATATTATTTCAGCGCGTACAGCGACGCCGTTGCCGCAGGGCGCATCAACGCGGGCGAAGAAATTAACTTTGCCGTGCCGACCGGCAATTTCGGCGATATCCTTGCGGGCTATTATGCCAAACAGATGGGCCTGCCAGTGCATAAATTCATCTGCGCCAGCAACAGCAATAATGTGCTGAGCGATTTTATCAACACCGGTGTTTATGATAAGCGCCGCGAATTTAAAAAGACGATTTCGCCGTCGATGGATATTCTGGTATCCAGCAACCTGGAGCGCCTTTTATACAGCGTAACGAAAGAAGACGCGGAGAAGGTTGCCGAATGGATGCAGCAGCTTAACACAGAAGGCGTGTACAACGTGGGTGAAAAATTCCACAAAAAAATTACGCATGACTTTTTCGGCGCGTGGGTGGATGAACAGGAAACGATGGAAACCATCCGCCGCGTATATAACGATTACAGCTATCTGCTTGACCCGCACACCGCCGTTGCCTGGCGCGCGTGCGAAAAATACCGCCTTGTATCTTCGGACGACAGGTATGCGGTAGTAGTATCCACCGCCAGCCCGTATAAGTTCAGCGCCGATGTTTACGCTGCCTTAAAAGGCGAAGAAGAAGGACTGAAACCGTTTGACGCTTTGCACAAGCTGCATGAGCTGACGGAAGTGCCTGTGCCCGCCAAAATGCTTCAGATTGAAACTATGCCCGTTTTGCATAAAGAAGTTATCGCAACGGAAAAAATGGCGGAAGCGGTTAAAAACAGCATTTAAGCGGGCGTGCCATTTTATTTTTATACAGGTTTTAAAAGCTGCGGCGTGGTATTTAACTTGCAGTTATGTTATAATATAAAAGATAGTAAACTGTAAGCAAAAAGATACTTTTACGGTATTGGAGGCTATGCAATGGCTGATAAAGAAATTTTAGCAGCAAACGAACAGGCAAACGAAGCCGCTGCCAACGGTGCGCCGCAGGAAGAAATAGGCGACGTACAGATTGCCGACGAGGTGCTGAGCATTGTGGCAAGCCTTGCCGCACAGGAGGTTGAAGGCGTTGCCGGTATGAACGGTAACTTTGCCGACGGGCTGAGCGAATTTTTGGGCAGCAAAAACGTGTCCAAAGGCGTGCGCATAACGGTGGAAGGGCATGTGGTAAGCGCCGAGGTTTTTGTAAACATCGAATATGGCGGCTGCATACCGGAAATTGCGCTTGAAATACAGGAAAAAGTGCGCGAGGCCATTGAAAATATGACCGGCTACGAAGTAAAAATCGTGGACGTGCATGTGCAGGGCGTACAGCGCCGCCGCAAAACCGAGCTTGAACAAAGCCTGGAAGCGGAAAATAATTAAGGCTCATCGGGAGGGAATAAGCAATGGGAATACCTGACAGAATTATCCTGACTTTATATACATTTTTGATGGCGGTAGTAGCCGTGCTGGTTGTGCTGTGCAGCCTCGGCATTATCTCACAGGCGGCAATCAACCAGTTTCTGGCAACAATCCCCGGCAACTGGGAATACGCCGTGGGCGGCATTATTATCCTGCTTGTAAGCCTGCGCCTTTTAATTGCCGGTATCGGTGCGACGGGCATCAGCTCGCTGATTTTAAAAACCAGCGACGCCGGTAAAATTTTTGTCGGCAAAAACGCCATTGAAGATTATATTTCCGAAATCGCGCAAGAGGTTTACGGCGTTTATAATGTTAAATGCGAAACCAAGCTGGACGATGAAAACATCAGCGTGCGTATCAATGCTTCCATCGAACCCGGTATAAATATTCCGGAAACGACGGAAGAAATTAAATACAATGTGCGCGATACCATTAAAAAGGTATTGGGCATGGAAATTAAAGACATTGAGCTGTTCTTTAAACAGATTAAGGCCAAAAATTAGGAAGGGGGCATGAGCGATGTGGAATGAAATTCTCAGCGATTTGTGGAGAGTGTATCGCGGCCGCCTTTTGGGGTCTGTCTTCGGGCTGTTTATAGGGGCCATGTTTTTAATTTTAGGATTTTTGCAGACGATTTTTTTACTGATTTGTATTTCGGCGGGCTTTTTTATCGGTAACAAGCTTGATAAAAAAGAGGACCTGCTTGAATGGCTGGACAGGCTGCTGCCGCCCGGCTACCATAAATAACTAATTTAGCGAGGTTGAAGATGATTCGCAGAACAGCAAGAGAACTGGTTGTACAAAGTTTATTTCAGATAGATTTTTCCGGCTGCGGCGCAGAAGACGCTTTAAACGCTGCCGTTGAAGAACAGAACACCAAAGACGCGGTTAAGGCGCAAAGCTATGCGCAAAAAGCACTTAATGGCATTTTAGCCGCTATGGCGGATATCGACGCCAAAATCAAAGAATATTCCATTGACTGGGATTTAGAGCGTATGCCCGGCGTTGACCGCAACATTCTGCGCCTGGCAGTTTACGAAATTTATTACGCGGAAGAAAAAATCCCTGCCGGCATAGCCATTAACGAAGCTGTGGAAATTGCCAAAATTTACGGCTCGGAAGACAGCCCGCGTTTTATTAACGGACTGCTTGGCAAAATGGTCAGGAACGATGAGTGACCTGGAAGTTTACCTTGGTATAGATACCAGCTGTTATACAACGTCCGTTGCCTTTATGGATAAG
>CASEGD010000189.1 GCA_949287345.1 uncultured Phascolarctobacterium sp.
ACTCATTGCCGCCTGATGCGCCGCGATGATGATTGTGCCGAACTTGGCGATAAACACGGCGATAACGCCGAAAATGCTCGATTCCATAAAAATTGCCGCGCCCATAGGGATGCCGAGCGAAAGGTTTTCTTTCAGCTGTGCCCAGTCCAGTTTGAATTTATCCGTAAAAATGCGCAGCTGTGCAAACGCGGGCAGCTTGTGCACAACGTAGATGAAAATAAAAAATTCCAGCCAGTAGGTTATGCCGGTCGCCAGCCCTGCGCCGATGCCACCAAGTCTGGGCGCGCCGAACTCGCCGAAAATCAGGCAGTAGTTTAAAAAGGCGTTGACGGGCAGCGCCAGAAGATAAATTTTCATCGTTATGCCGGTGTAGCCGCTGGTATCAACCAGCGCACGCAGCGCCGTCGATAAAAAAAACGGCAGTACGCCCACGCCGATAGCGGCGATGTACATTTTGGCAATGTAATGCACGTCCGGCTCCAGCCCGAAGGTGCCCAGCAAATCGTCCAAAAACAGTACGCCCAGAACCAGCAGTGCGACGGAAAACGCCGTTGCCAAAAGCATGGTATGGCGCACCACGTTACCGATGTTCTGCCGCTCGCCGCGCCCAAGAAGATGCGCAATTATTGGCATGCTGCCCAGCAAAATGCCGTTTAGCGAAGCCATTACAGGCATCCACAAATTGCCGCCGATGGCAGTACCGGCTAAATGCACAGCACCGGCGTGCCCGCTCATGGCAGAGTCGCAGAAGTTCATCGCCATAATGGCGGTTTGCGTTATTAAAATAGGTATCATTACGTCAAGCAGCCGCCTCAGGCGCACTGCGTTCTTTTTGCCTAACATAAAAATCCTTTCTATTTTGCTGCTTCCGCTTCGGCAAGCTCCTCAAGGTACGCCCAACGGTCGGTCAAATCGCTGATGCGCTGCGTAAGCTCCTGCTGCCGCGCCGTCAGCTCCGTCAGTTTTACAAAATCCGTGCCGCAGGCGTTAATCTCAAGCTCCGTCATTTTCAGCTCCGCCTCAGCCTGCGCGATAACTTGCTCAATCTGTTCGTATTCCAGTTTTTCCTTGTAGGTCATTTTGGGCGCACGCTGTTTTTCCTCGCGCGGCTGCGCTTTGGCTGCTGTCTGTGCGCGTTCCTCCTGCCTTGCAAGGTTTTGCGCTTCGGCACGTGCCTGCTCATACTGCGTGTAATCGCCGATGAACTGGCGCACTTCGCCGCCGCCCATAAAGGCGAAAATTTTACCGGCAAAGCGGTCCAAAAAGTAACGGTCGTGCGATACGGCAATAACCGCGCCGTTAAAGGTATCAAGGTAATCCTCAAGCACCGAAAGTGTCGGTATGTCAAGGTCGTTGGTCGGTTCGTCCAAAATCAAAACATTCGGCGCACTCATCAAAACGCTTAACAGGTACAAACGGCGTTTTTCACCGCCGCTTAATTTGCTGACGGGCACCCATTGCAGCTCCGGCGGGAACAAAAAGCGTTCCAGCATCTGCGCCGCCGTTATGCGCGTGCCGTCCGCCGTTTCAATGTAGTCGCTCACATTTTTAATGTATTCCAAAACGCGGCAGTCCGCATCCTTAAACTCGCTGTGCTGCGCAAAATAGCCAATTTTAACCGTCTGCCCCACTTTCAGCGTGCCGCGCGTCGGCGTAAGCCTACCGGCGATAATATCCATTAAACTGCTTTTGCCGCTGCCGTTAGGGCCGACAATGCCGATGCGGTCGTTGCGCAAAATGATGTAACTAAAATCATTGATGTAGGTTTTGCCGCCGTAATCCAGCCCGATGCCTTCCAGTTCGATAATGGTCCTGCCAAGGCGCGA
Organism: uncultured Phascolarctobacterium sp.; assembly: GCA_949287345.1. Taxonomy (GTDB): domain Bacteria; phylum Bacillota; class Negativicutes; order Acidaminococcales; family Acidaminococcaceae; genus Fusicatenibacter_A. Next base: position 1,827 of record CASEGD010000189.1, read on the forward strand.
GCCGACGGAAGAAATCTCCAGCTGCGCTTCTTTTTTAATGTTGTTTACTTCTTCCTTCAAGGCGTTAAAACGCTCAATGCGCTCCTTGCTTTTGGTGCGGCGTGCTTCCGCCCCGCGGCTTATCCACGCCAGTTCGCGCCGGTATACGTTGCGCAGACGCTGGGCAGCACCCGCAGCGGCAATGCGGCGTTCCTCGCGCTTTTGCAAAAACAGGCTGTAATTGCCGGTGTATAAATAACCCTCGCCGCCGTCAATTTCCAGCGTGCGGTTTACCACGCGGTCAAAAAAGTAACGGTCGTGCGTAACCATCAAAAGCGCGCCCTTGCGCTTCTGCAAAACTTCCTCCAGCCACGCCACCGTGTCGTTATCCATGTGGTTGGTCGG
>CASEGD010000190.1 GCA_949287345.1 uncultured Phascolarctobacterium sp.
AAACAACGAGGGGGTATTTGTTATGTCATTTGTTGAAGACGCTATTAAATTCCATGCCGAAAAGAACGGTATGCTGGCCGTTGCCAGCAAGGTGCCTCTGCGCAACCGCGAAGATTTGTCGCTGGCTTATACGCCGGGCGTTGCCGAACCCTGCAAGGCTATTAAAGAGAACAAAGAGCTGTCGTTTGAATACACCTGCCGCGGCAACACGGTAGCCATCGTCAGCGACGGCACGCGCGTGCTGGGCCTTGGCGATATCGGCCCTGAGGCCGCCATGCCCGTAATGGAAGGCAAGGCTGTACTGTTTAAAACCTTCGGCGATGTGGACGCTATCCCCATCTGCATAGATACCAAGGACACGGAAGAAATTATTGAAACCGTGCGCCGTTTGCAGCCGACCTTTGCCGGCATTAACCTTGAGGATTTTTCCTCGCCGAAATGCTACGAGATTGAAGACCGCCTGCGCGAAATCTGCGATATCCCTGTGTTCCACGACGACCAGCACGGCACTGCCATTGCCTGCCTGTCTGCCGTTATCGGCGGGCTGCGCTATGTTAAAAAGGATATCAAAGACGTTAAAGTCGTTGTCAACGGCTGCGGCGCTGCGGGCTCTGCCATCGGCCGTCTGCTGGTAAGCATGGGCGCTAAAAACGTAATTATGGTAGAAAAAGTAGGTGCTTTGTACAAAGGCATCGACGCCAAACTTGATAAAATCCAGACTTATCTGTCCGAAGTTACCAACCCGAACATGGAAAAAGGCACGCTGGTTGACGTTGCCAAAGGCGCGGACGTGCTGCTCGGTGTATCCGGCCCGAATCTGTTCACCAAAGAAATTATCGCCGGCATGGCGGATAAAGCCATTGTTTTTGGCATGGCCAACCCCGTGCCGGAAACCACTTACGATGCTGCCATTGAAGCAGGCGCAGCCGTTGCCGGTACCGGCCGCAGCGACAGCCCGAACCAGGTTAACAATGTAACCGTATTCCCGGGCGTGTTCCGCGGCGCTATCGACGTGCGCGCGCGTGCGATTAACGAAGAAATGAAAGTGGCAGCCGTTTACGCCATTGCCAATTTGATTGACGAAAAAGACCTGCGCGCCGATTATGTTGTGCCGGACGCTTTTGACCCGCGCGTTGCACCGGCAGTTGCAGCAGCAGTTGCCAAAGCGGCTATGGAAACCGGCGTGGCACGCGTACAGGTTGACCCGCAGGAAGTTTATAACAACACCTTAAAACGTGTTGGCAGATAAGGAGCAGCCATGCGTGAATTAGATGTTAAGGAAATCACCGCAGTCGTTGCCAAACTGTGCTGTGACGCCTGCTATTACCTGCCGGAGGATTTGCTGGTGCGCTTTAAGGAGTGCCAGAAGGTTGAAGAATCCCCGTTAGGGCAGGAAATTTTGGGCACGATTATAGAGAACGCGGAGCTTGCCAAAGCAAAGGACGTGCCGCTGTGCCAGGATACCGGCCTTGCCGTTGTCTTTTTGGAGATTGGGCAGGAGGTACATTTTACCGGCGGCGCTTTGAAAGCAGCCGTGCACGCCGGTGTGGCGGAAGGCTACACCAAAGGCTATCTGCGCAAATCCAGCGTGGATGACCCGCTGTTTGACCGCAAAAACACGCAGGACAACACGCCTGCCATTATCCACACGCGCCTTGTGCCGGGCGATAAAGTAAAAATTACCATCGCCCCGAAGGGCTGCGGCAGCGAAAACATGGGCGCGATGAAAATGCTGAAACCTGCCGACGGCGTGGAAGGCGTAATTAACTTTGTGCTGGAAACCGTGCGTAATGCAGGCCCGAACCCCTGCCCGCCGGTAACGGTCGGCGTGGGTATCGGCGGCAATATGGAACGCTGTGCGGAACTTGCTAAATATTCGCTGACCCGCCCGATTGGCGAGCATAACAAGGATGAGCGTTACGCCAAACTGGAAGCCGAGCTTCTGGAACGCATCAATAAAACCGGCATCGGCCCTGCGGGGCTGGGCGGCACTACCACCGCCGCTGCCGTAAATATCGAATACGCACCGACGCATATCGGCGCACTGCCGGTGGCGGTAAACCTTAACTGCCATGCGGCGCGCCGTGCCAGCACCGTTTTGTAAGGAGGGGTACGATGAGCGAAGCACAAATTAAACACATTACCACCCCGCTTACGGCGGATACAGTTAAAAACCTGCGCGCAGGCGA
>CASEGD010000191.1 GCA_949287345.1 uncultured Phascolarctobacterium sp.
ACGCTGTTATAAATCTGCCCGAAGGCAGCAATAAGCGCCTGCGAGAGGGCAGCAACAGTGAGATTGGGGCAGGCTTCCTTTAAGTTAAGCACGCGGCTTTTAACGGAGCTTACGCCTTTAGCCTGCAATTTAAGCGGCGATACGGTTAAATATTTTGCCATCACGTCCGTTTTAACGTCGATTAAAAGCGTGCCGTGGTGGTATTTTTTATTGCCGCTTGTGTAAAAGGCATTGCCGGATACCTTGCGCCCGTTTATTAAAATGTCGTTGCGCCCGCTTTTTTCGGCTTTAATGCCGAGCGTGCCAAGCGCGGTAATGATAACTGCAAGCTGGCGGTCAAGGTCATAAATGGCGGCGTCTGTCAAAAAGGTAAAGTTTAAGTTGCCGCTGTCATGGTACACAGCGCCCCCGCCGGAAAGACGGCGGACAAGATGCCCGCCGTCCTGACGTAAAAGCGCCATGTTGCATTCCGCCCACGGGTTTTGGTTGCGACCGATGACGACCGTGTTTTTGTTCTGCCACAGGTACAGCGTTACGCTGCCTGCGGGTGTGTGCTCCAAAAGGTAACGCTCTGCCGCAAGGTTGCGATAGGGGTCGGTGCAGCGGGTGATGTAACAGGAAACCGGTATTTTACTGGTGTACATATTTTAAAACAGGCTTGCGTGCCGCCTGCACTTCGTCCGGGCGTTTAATCTGCGCGTTGTGCGGTGCGTGGTGCATGTATTCCGCGTCGGTGTGCGCCAGTTGGTGCAGTTCCAGCAGTGCGTCAACTGCTTCGTCCAAAGTCTTGCGGGCTTCGGTTTCGGTCGGCTCCAGCATCAGCGCTTCATGCACAATCAGCGGGAAGTACATCGTCGGCGGGTGGATTCCGCGGTCGATTAAGGATTTTGCCACGTCCAGCGCGGTAACGCCGGTGGCTTTTTTCAGTTCCTCCAGGCTCATAACAAATTCGTGCATGCAGGTGTGGTCGTAAGCCATATCGTAGGTGCCCATTAATTTGTGCATCATGTAGTTGGCGTTCAGCACCGCCGTTTCGCTGGCTTCGCGCACGCCTTCCGCGCCGAGCGTCAGCACATAGGCCAGTGCCCTTACGCATACCAAAAAGTTGCCGTAAAAAGCGCGCATCTGCAAATGCCCTTCGCCTGTGCCGTCGCCCAGGGCGGATTTAGGCAAAAATTCTTCCAGCAGGGCTTTGCAGCCGACTGGGCCTGCGCCCGGGCCGCCGCCGCCGTGCGGAGTGGAGAAGGTTTTATGCAGGTTGAGGTGGACAACGTCGAAGCCCATATCGCCTGGGCGGGCAATGTCCATAACGGCGTTCAGGTTGGCGCCGTCGTAATAGCACAGGCCGCCTGCCTTATGGATGATGTCCGTAATTTCAAGAATGTTGCTGTCAAACAGGCCGACGGTGTTCGGGTTCGTCAGCATCAGCCCTGCCGTGGTGTCATCCACAGCGGCGCGCAGTGCGTCAAGGTCAACGCAGCCGTCTGCGCCGGAAGCAACATTAACAATGGTAAAGCCTGCCATGGCAGCGCTGGCGGGGTTGGTGCCGTGGGCGCTGTCGGGCACGATAATTTTTGTGCGTTTATAATCGCCGCGAGCTTCGTGATATTTTTTTATCAGCAAAAGCCCGGTAAATTCGCCATGCGCACCGGCCGCAGGCTGAAAGCCCATTTTATCCATGCCGGTAATTTCACACAGGTATTTGTCTAAAAGTTCCAGCGCTTCGGTGCAGCCGGTAACGGTTTCCTTCGGCTGCAGGGGATGAACGACGGCAAAGCCGGGCAGTGCTGCCATTTCTTCATCAATGCGCGGGTTGTATTTCATGGTGCAGCTGCCAAGCGGGTAAAAGCCGTTGTTAACGCCGTGCGCGCGTTTGGCAAGCGCGGTGTAGTGGCGGCTTATTTCCGTTTCGCTAAGTTCCGGCAGCGGCAAAGAAGCCTTGCGGGAAAGTTCCGCGGGAAGTGTGGTTACAGGCACGTCGCATTCCGGAAAAATATCGCAGCCGTGGCCGGGCGTGCTTTTTTCAAATAACAGTTCCATTACGCGCACACCTCCTTCACAATGGCAATTACTTTATCAAGCGCAGTTTTGTCTGCTTTTTCGGTTACGCACCACAGCACGCCCTCTTTAATGGGCAGCCCGCCGAGGATAGACTTCGTCCTGTTTGGGCAGGGTGGTAACAAATTCGTGGAAAAATTCGCCGGTGTAAACAAGGTCTACACCGTTAATCTGGCTAAGGCCCTGCGCCAGATAATGCGCTTTGCTGAGGCACAGCGTTGCCGCCTGTTTTAATCCCTTCGGCCCGACGGTAGCAAGGTAAACTGATGCGGTCAGCGCGCATAATGCTTCGTTGGAGCAGATGTTGCTGCTGGCTTTTTCGCGGCGGATGTGCTGTTCGCGTGCCTGCAAGGTCAGCACGTAAGCGCGGTTGCCGTCAGCGTCAACCGTTTCGCCGACGATGCGTCCCGGCAGTTTGCGCATCATGGCGCCGCTTGCAGCCATAAAGCCAAGGTAAGGGCCGCCGAATCCCAGCGGCAAACCAAGGCACTCGGCAGGGGTTTTCATCAGCGCAAGCGCCATGGGGTTAACGCCCATGATGTATTTTGCGCCGCCTGCGTGGGTTACTTCGCCGATGGCTTCTGCGTCTTCAAACTGACCGTAAAAGTTGGGCTGTTGCACATAAACGCAGCAAACATCCGGCGTCAGCATTTCTTTAAGCGCGTCCATGTCGGTTCTACCGTCTTTAGCGGGCACAATGCGCAGCTCAGTGTTAGCGCCGTAGCAGTAGGTCTGCATGGTGGCAATAACGTCCGGGTTAGCGGCTGCGCTTACAAGCGCCACGGTGCGTTTGCGGTCGCGGCACATGGCAACGGCTTCCGCCGCTGCGGCAGCACCGTCGTAAACGGAAGCGTTGGCAGTGTCCATGCCGGTCAAATCGCAAATCATCGTCTGGTATTCAAAAATGGATTGCAGGATGCCCTGGCTCATTTCCGCCTGGTAGGGCGTGTAGCTGGTTACAAATTCTTCCTTGGCGGTGATGTATTTTACAATGGAAGGAATGTAGTGGTCGTAAGCGCCCGCACCGCGCAGAATGGTTCTGAACACGGTGTTTTTACCGGCCAGCTCCTGCATTTTTGCGCGCACCTGCATTTCGCTCATCCCTGCGGGCAGGTTCAGCGGTTTGTCAAGGTACACGGCGTCGGGAACATCGGCAAACAGGCTGCGGATATCCTTATAACCGGTTTCCGCAAGCATCTCTTGCCGTTCTTCTTTGGTGGAAGGAATATAGCTTCCCATAAGCGAGCCTCCTTATTTTTGTTCGGACTCTACAAAGGCTGCGTATTCTTCGGCAGTCAGCAAATCTTCCTGATCGGTAATTTGGTCAAAGCGTACCAGCCATGCTTCGTAAGGCGCTTCGTTAATGGTCTGCGGCGCGTCGGCCAGTTCTTCGTTAACATCGGCAACAACGCCGGTAACAGGGCTGTAAACATCGCTTACCGCTTTAACGGATTCCACGTCGGCAAAGGTGTCGCCAGCGGCAAAAGTATCGCCCGCCATGGGCAGATTAACAAAAACCAAATCGCCCAGTTCGCTCTGTGCGTAATCGGTCAGGCCTACGGTAGCGCTGCCGTCATCGGCAAATTTTACCCATTCGTGGGATTTGGTGTAGCACATGTTTTCAGGGATGTTCATAGTAATAGCCTCCTTAATTTTTGCTTATGTTAATTTTAAGAACGTTTGTAAAACGGCAGGGGTACAACTTCGGCGGCAATTCTGCGTCCGCGCACGTCAACTTCCACCTGCGTGCCAACTTCGGCGTATTTGGTGGGCACCATAGCCATGGCAACCGGTGCGTTAAGGTACGGGCAGTGCGTGCCGCTGGTAACAACGCCGATTTTTTCATCGCCGCTGTAAAC
>CASEGD010000192.1 GCA_949287345.1 uncultured Phascolarctobacterium sp.
GCAAGGCTTTGCAGGTACAGCTCCTGAATGTTGTCCGGCGACGGTTTAATGATAACCTGAAACTGGTGATGCTGGAACAGGCGGTTCGGGTTGTCGCCATAGCGTCCGTCTGCCGGGCGGCGGCTCGGCTCAACGTAAGCCACGCGCCACGGTTCAGGGCCAAGCACGCGCAAAAACGTGCGCGGGTTCATGGTGCCTGCACCTTTTTCAATATCATAGGGCTGGGTTAAAATACAGTTTTGTGCGCCCCAGAATTTTTGCAGTTTCAAAATAATTGTCTGAAAATCCATAGTATCCCTCCTGTATTGGCTGTTACAAAAACGAAAGCCCCCGCCTCTGTAACAAAATAGTTACAGGGACGGAGGCATAGTCTCCGCGGTTCCACCCTGCTTGGCCGCAAAATTGCAGCCCGCCTCGATGTTTATAAAATTTATGCTCCAAGGCGCCTTCGCCGCCTGCGCCGGCTTGCACCGTCCCGGCTCGCTGAAATACGCGGTTACTACTCCTTATCATTGCTTACCCAAAAATATAGCAAATAACACGGCGTTTGTCAATGCTTAAACGCCGGTCTGGCTTAAAAAGTCCAAACTCTTTAAAGGCTTATCCGTCTGGTACACAATAAAGCGCTGCAAAATTTTTTCCAGCTCCATCAGTGTACCGCCGCGCACCTTAAAAGGCTGCGGGTTCTTAAAGTCCAGCGTTAAAAGCTCGGTTAAAAATTCCTGCGCCTCACGGCTGAAGGGTAATTCCTCGCCGCCGTGGCAATCGCCGCAGATTAAGCCGCCCTGCACGACAGAAAAATGCGCGTCGCCGTCCGCCGGTTTACCGCAGTTGACGCAGGTCTGGTACTGTGGCAGGATGCCCGTTAAAAACAGCAGCTTGACAATGAACGACAGCGCCACAAGGCGTGGGTTGCGCTGCATCAGCACCTCGCGCGTTTCCAAAAGCAGCTCGTACACATCCTCCTGCTGCTGATGCTCCTCGCTTAAATGCTCCGTCACTTCGGCAATCAGCCCGGCATAAGCCATCTGCTGCAAATTAAACTGCGCCGGGTAACTGATAAGCTCGCAGCTTTTTAAAGTGTCCAGCTTTTTGCCGCCGAAAAAATTAATGTCCAGCACCGCAAACGGCTGAATCAGCCTGCCGCCGTTAGTCCGCGCATAGCGCGCCCCGTAAGCCAAAAACGTAACCTTGCCGTGTGCGCGCGAAAAGCAGACTGCGTACTTATCCGCAGTCTGCCAGTTTTTAACTTTTAAAATAATCGCTTCGTCGCTGAAACCCTTGTCAGTCATTTTTATTCATCCGCATAAACCGGCACTTCCGGCAGCTTACTGGCACGCACGCGCGTCACGCGGAATCCTTCCGTGCGCAGCACTTCAAAACTCCAGCCGTCAACCTCAATCTTATCGCCGGTTTCCGGCTTGCGCTCCAACAGCCCGAACACCAGGCCGCCGATAGTATCTTCTTCCGGTTCTTCAAATTTAATATGCAAAAAGTCCTGAATATCGTCCAAAAGCACAATGCCGGCAAATTCGTAGGTGCCGTCGGCGCGGTGCACAACTTCTTCTTCCTTCTCCTCGTCGTGCTCGTCCTGAATGTCGCCCACAATTTCCTCCAGCAAATCTTCCATTGTTACAAGGCCTGCCGTGCCGCCGTATTCATCGGCAACAACGCAAAGCTGCACGCGCTTTTGCTGCATCGTCTGCAACACCTTGCTTATTTCCATGCTCTCCGGCACAACCGTAAGCGCGTTCATGCGCGAGCGGATGTCAAAAGTTGCCTTTTCGTCGTCGGAAATATTCAGCAGGCTGCGCACATGGATAACGCCCAGTACATGGTCCTTATCCTCCTCACACAACGGGTAGCGCGTATGGCGCGTTTCCATTACCTTCTGGATGTTCTTTTCAAAGCTATCCTCCGCATACAGGCACACCATGTCCTGACGCGGCACCATTACCTCGCGCGCAACGCGGTCGGCAAAGTCAAACACGTTATCCAGCAGGCGGCTTTCCATGTGGTCAAGCTTACCGCCGCGCTCACTGGCGCTTACAATCATGCGCAGTTCTTCCTCGCTGCGGCTGATATCCTCCACCGGCACCTTGTCCATTTTCAAAAGCTTCAGCACCGCGTGCGATGCTGC
>CASEGD010000193.1 GCA_949287345.1 uncultured Phascolarctobacterium sp.
TATTGTACTGTTCGCGATAGGGCTTTACCATATGAAGGACACCGGCGATATGCAGAGCTACATGCTCGGCGGCCGTAAAATCGGCCCGTGGGTTTCGGCAATGAGCGCTGAAGCTTCCGACATGAGCGGCTGGATGCTGATGGGTTTGCCGGGCTACGCTTATGTAGCAGGCGTCAGCGCGTTTTGGATTGCCATCGGCCTTGCGCTGGGCACCTGGCTGAACTGGCGTTTTGTTGCGCAGCGCCTGCGCATTTACACCAAAATCGCCAACGACTCCATCACGTTGCCGGACTTTTTTGAAAACCGCTACAACGATAGAAGCAAAATTTTGCGTATCGTATCGGCCGTATTTATTTTTATTTTCTTTTTAATTTACACCGCGTCCGGTTTTGTTGCCGGCGGCAGATTGTTTACCACCGTTTTTGATATTTCTTACGTATCCTCATTGTTAATTACGGCAGGCATCGTAATTTTCTACACCTTTACCGGAGGTTATCTGGCTGTGTGCCGCACGGACTTTTTCCAGGGCACGCTGATGTTTTTCGCCATCATCGTCGTACCTGTTACCGGCATTATGATTGCAGGCGGCCCGTCGGAAACAATTGCTTCGCTGCATGCCTTGAACCCGAACTATTTTAACATGCTTACCGACGCCACCGGCTTAACGCTGAGCTTTACCGCCATCGTTTCCCTCATCGGCTGGGGCCTTGGCTATTTTGGCCAGCCGCACATTCTCGTGCGTTTTATGAGCATCACCTCCGCCAAAGAAATTCCGCAGGCAACACGCATCGCCATGGTATGGGTAATCTTCTCCCTGTTCTTTGCCGTTGCTTCCGGCCTTGTCGGCCGCGTAGTGCTGGGCGACATTTTAACCGGCGTTAATGCCGAAACCGTTTTCATGGTTATGAACGAACAGTTCTTTAATTCCTTTATGGCTGCCATCATCATCTCCGCTATTTTGGGCGCGATTATGAGTACCTCCCAGCAGAATCGCCGTTATTTTAGTATCTGCCTGCTCGCTGGCGCTGGCCTACAACCCCAACAACTACATTCTTGATTTGGTTGCTTACGCGTGGGCAGGTTTCGGCGCTTCCTTCGGCCCGCTGATGCTGTTCAGCCTGTTCTGGAAACGCACCACCTTAAAAGGCGCGGTTGCAGGCGTATTTTTCGGCGGCAGCACCGTACTTTTGTGGAAGGAATGTTTCGCCTATACCGGTCTGTACGAAATCATCCCGGGCTTCATCGTTTCCTGCCTTGCCATCTTTGTTGTCAGCCTGCTGGATAAAAAACCATCCGACGCTATCATCAAAGATTTTGAAACTACCGAAAAACACCTAAACGATTTATAATCCCGATAAGCAAAAATCCTGCACAAAAATGTGCAGGATTTTTTTATGCCATTTTTTAATTTACAGGCTCTGCCCAAGTTTAAAGGCTTCATCCGGATAATTTGTTTTTGCAATCGCATCGCGTGTCGGACAGCCCGCCGCCAGCACCATACCCATATCCTGCCAGTGCATATAACCGGTAAGCGTCTGGTAGTGCTTTGTAATGCTGCGCATCGTCAGCGGCGTATTGCTGGCCGCAGCAGCCAGCAGCACCGATTGCTTGTTATTGATATCGTACGTACGCGAATAAAAACGGTCGATAACTGTTTTAAGCTGCGCGCTGAACGCGAAATAATAAACAGGCGTTACCAGCGCAATTACATCGGCTTCCCTCATTTTTTGGATAGCTTCATTTTCAATATCGTCCTTATGCACGCAAGCTCCGCTCATACCGCAGGTATCGCAGCCAAGGCACGGATGAATATTGCGGAATGCTGCGTCAAAACGGTATATTTCGTGTCCTTTGCTTTGTGCGCCTTCAATAAATTTATCAGCCAGTAAATCCGTCGTGCCCTCTTTATGCGGGCTGCCGGTTAAAACTGCTATTTTCATTCTCATCCCTCGCTTTTTCTGCCGTTAAATGCTCATGCCAAGGTGTTTTGCCTGCTCCGGAAACTCCGTCGCTTCAATCATGCGGCGCGTGCCGCAGCCGTAACCAAGCACCATACCCATATCCTGCCAGTGCATAAATTCAACCAGCGATTGGTAATGGTCAACCAAAGCGTCAAAAGTCCAGCCGGAACTGTTCCACGCCGTTGCCATCAAAATGCTCTTTTTGCCGTCAAAGCGGCGCAGCCTGCCGTGCATACGGTCGATAACCGTTTTCAGCTGTGCCGACATGTCATAATAATACAGCGGCGTTACCAGAACAATTAAATCTGCCGCCAAAAGCTGCGGCATCAGCTCGCGTTCAATATCATCCTTAAAAATACACGGTCCGTCCATCTCGCAGGCATTGCAGCCCATGCAGGCGTGAATATTCTTAAACGCCGCGTTAAAACGGAACACCTCGTGACCTTTTGCTTCCGCGCCTTCAATAAATTTATCGGCAAGTAAAGCCGATGTGCCCGCTTTGTGCGGGCTGCCTGTTATAACTGCAATTTTCATCTTACCACTCTCTTTTTCTGCTGCGTTATTGGCAGCGGCAAAACCTGTGCCGGATGTATCGCCGCCAAGCATATTCAGGCCGCAGCCGCTTAAAAACAGCGTCATTAAGCCCGAACAGCTTACTTTTAAAAATTCCCTGCGGTTCATAAGCTCCCCTCCTGCTTATTTAGTTTTCTGTTTTAATTATATTAAGCCGCTGCCAGCCAGTCCAATGCTTATTTTTACTGCATAGCCATGCCTTTTGGTAATAAAAAATCCCGCAAGGTTGCCCCGCAGGATTCATGCCTTAAACGTATATAAAATTATCATTTTAAGCATTGGCAATTTTGCCGCCGTTATTTTACAATTAAATTGCACAAGCAGATTTAAAATACCTTCTGCACCAGAAACATATACGCCAGCGTGCCGCCCGCAATGCTCAGCAGCAT
>CASEGD010000194.1 GCA_949287345.1 uncultured Phascolarctobacterium sp.
GTTATCCGCGCTTACGAGGAATACGAAAAGCATAAACGGGAGAAAAAACATGCTGATAACATTGGAAAATGACCAGGACAAAATTGAGATAGACCAAGCCCTTGAGGACAGGCTGATTGCCGGGCTGAACGCCGTTGCGCGCCTGCACGGGCTGACAGAGCAGACGGAGGTTGACATTACCATTGTCGACGATGAGGAAATACACCGTTTGAACCGCGAATACCGCGATGTTGACCGCCCGACCGACGTTTTAAGCTTTGCGCTTGACGAAGGCGGCGACGACGAGCCGGAGCTTTTGGACGCGCCGGAGGAACATCTTTTGGGCGATATCATAATATCTGCCGAAACGGCGCAGCGTCAGGGCGAGGAGTTTGGGCACGGCTTAACGCGCGAAATGGTATACCTTGCCGTGCATGGGCTGCTGCATCTTTTGGGCTACGACCACATGGTTGAAGAAGACAAGGTAATTATGCGCGCCAAGGAAGAAGAAGCCCTGCGCGAGATTGAACTGAGCGAAGAATTTTTGGAGCAGAAATGATGGATGCTGAAACGAAAGAACTGTGGCAGGCGGCGGTAAATGTAAGGCAAAACGCCTATACGCCGTATTCGCACTTTAAGGTTGGCGCGGCGGCGCTTGCGGCAAGCGGCAAAATTTACTGCGGCTGTAATATCGAAAACGCCAGTTACGGGCTGACTTGCTGTGCTGAACGCAATGCGATTTTTGCAGCAGTCTGCGCGGGCGAGCGCGATTTTAAAGCGGTGTGCGTAGTGGCGGACGGCGATAAACCTGTTGCACCGTGCGGTGCGTGCCGGCAGGTAATTGCCGAGTTTGGCATACCCAAAATTGTGATGAGTAATTTGCAAGGCGACATAAAAATAATGACGGCAGAGGAGCTTTTGCCTTACAGCTTTAACGTTGCCAGCATGGATGAAAAAGGAGAGAAGTAAAATAGATAAGAAGAACAAACATTACACCGGTTTTGCCGCAATGGTCGGCAGGCCGAACGTTGGCAAAAGTACTTTGACCAACGCGCTGATTGGCGAAAAAATTGCCATTATGAGCGACCGCCCGCAGACGACGCGCAACAAAATTATGTGCATTTTAAACACGGATAATGCACAGATTATGTTCCTCGATACACCGGGCATCCACAAACCGCACCACAAGCTGGGGCAGTATATGGTGCGCGCGGCGGAAAGCACGCTGAAGGAAGTGGACGTAATTCTGTTTGTGGTTGACGTGAGCGAAAAGCGCGGCGCAGGCGAAGACTATATTATTGAGCAGCTGAAAAAGGTAAAGACGCCGGTAATTTTGGTTGCCAACAAAGTTGACAAGCTGGAGGACAAATCTAAGCTGTTCGGTATTATTGCCAATTACGTCAACGATTACAATTTTGCCGCCGTCGTGCCGGTATCCGCATTGGAGGATACGGATTTTAAAGGTTTAGTTGATGAAATTACCAAACATCTGCCGGAAGGCCCCGCGTATTACGACGAGGATATGATTACCGACCAGCCGGAGCGTGTAATTGCTGCTGAAATGATACGCGAAAAGGTTTTACTTTCCACACGCGACGAAATTCCCCATTCCGTTGCGGTTGAGGTTGAAGAATTTAAGGTACGCGGCAACAACGATATCTATATCCGCGCCACGATTTTTGTGGAGCGCGAATCGCAAAAGGGAATAGTTATCGGCGCTAAAGGCAGCCTGCTTAAAAAAATCGGGCTTGAGGCCCGCCGCGATATTGAGGCGCTTTTGGGCGACAAGGTATTTTTGGATTTGTGGGTAAAAGTTAAGCCGGACTGGCGCAACAAGGACAAAGCCTTAAAACAGTTTGGCTACACCGTTTAATTTATTTTAAAGTTGGGAGTGATGTCTTATCGACAGTCACGTGGCGGACTTGTTAAAGATTGCGGCCGCCCTTTTAATTACAGGTTTAAATGCATTTTTTGTAGTGTCGGAATACGCGCTGGTAAGCATGCGCCCGGCACGCCTTGAAGAAATGATTGCCGCAGGCAACAGCACTGCGGAGCTGGTTTTAAAAATGACGCAGAAGCGCGACACATATTTAAGCGCCATTCAGCTGGGCATAACGGCGTCGTCGCTGATTCTTGGCTGGTTCTGCGG
>CASEGD010000195.1 GCA_949287345.1 uncultured Phascolarctobacterium sp.
CCGCTGTTTGATGTAAAATTTATGTGTATGTTTGCAATAATTTTTAATTTATAATACAGCAAGGAGAATGCAAGTGAAATTTAACAAGCGTACCATTACCGCCATAACTTTAGCGTGCTTAACGGCTTTTGCAGCCAGCGCCCAGGCATCGCCGCGCGCGGTGACGCCGCCCAAAATTACCAAAGGCACTGTGGCAACGGCAGCAGCCAAAATTGTAAAAAACAGCATAAAAAAAGCCAAAGACGATAAAGCCGCTGCAACCAAACCGGCAGCAGCCAAAGCCAAGGCGGCTAAAAAAACGCCTGCCAAGGCAGGAACTTTTAATACAAAAGGATTGCCGAAGGATTATAAAAAAATAGGCATTTTCGGAGAAGCCAAGGCAACGCCGGAACAGGCGGCGGCGCTGATTTATTTGAACAATCCCGACCCGCAGCTTAATTGCTCCGTTGATGAGCTTGTGCATTTGTACTGGGCGGAAGCGGGACGCGAAGGCGTGCGTGAGGATTTGGCACTGGCACAGGCGATTGTGGAAACAGGCTTTTTCAGTTTCCGCGGCGACGTTAAGCCGGAGCAGAACAATTTCTGCGGGCTTGGCACAACCGGCGGCGGTGTGGAAGGCGAATATTTCGACGAGCCGGAAATCGGCGTGCGCGCACATATCCAGCACCTGCTGGCCTATACAACCCAAAAGCACCCTTCCACGGATATCGTTGATCCGCGTTATGAGCTGGCGCATGCCATCCGCATGGAGCGCGGCATTGTAGATACATGGAGCGGGCTGAACGGCACCTGGGCCATGGGCAGCCATTACTGCGAAAAAATTATGCGCACCTACCAGAACATGCTGGATTTGGATAAGCATGATTTAAAGGAAGCCGAAAAGGCCAAGGCTGAATACCTGAAGAACTACATGGGCAGCCATAAGGACGAGGACAAAGATAAGGACAAGGATAAGGAAACGAAGCCTGAACATAAGCTGACGATGCGTGAACGCGTCGAAAAGATTTTGAAAGAAGGAAAGTGATTTAATGCATATCGTACTGGTTGAGCCGGAAATTCCGGGCAATACCGGCAATATCGCACGTTTGTGCGCGGCAACGGGCTGCCACCTGCATCTGGTGCGCCCGCTGGGCTTTTCTGTTGAAGATAAATATTTAAAACGCGCCGGGCTGGATTACTGGCATCTGGTGGACATCCATTATTATGACAGTGTTTACGAAGTGCTGGAAAAATACAAGGATAACCCCAAATTTTTGCTGACGACCAAGGCGCATAAGCGTTACAGCGACGTGCAGTACGGGCCGGACAGCCTGCTGATTTTTGGTAAGGAAACGGCTGGCCTGCCGGAAAAGCTGCGCAACGAATACGCCGATTGCTGCGTGCGCATACCGATGATTGCCGAAGCAAGAAGCCTGAACCTTTCCAATTCCGTCGCTATTGTGGCGTACGAGGCTTTGCGCCAGCAGCCGGATTTTGCCGGGCTGACTGTTTAACGGAGGAACTATGATTGTTTTAAAAGAATTTGAATTTGACGCTGCGCACTACCTGCCGGAATACAACGGCAAGTGCGAGCGCCTGCACGGCCACACCTATAAACTGGTGGTAAAAGTACAGGGCACGCCCGACCACGAAGGCATGGTCATCGACTTTATCCGCCTGAAAAACATCGTTAAGGAAAACGTGCTGGTACACCTGGACCACGCCTGCATTAACGACATTCTGCCGCAGCCGTCGGCAGAAAACATCAGCGTGTGGGTGTGGAATAAATTAAAAGACCTGCTGCACGCCGATAACTACGATTTATACGAAGTGGAAGTGTGGGAAACCAAAACCAGCGGCTGCATTTACAGGGGTGATTTGTGATGAAAGACGTACAATCCCAGACCGATATGCGCCGCATACCGCTGAAGCACGTCGGCATTAAAAACCTGCGCTGGCCTGTTATCTTAAAGGATAAGGAACAGGGCGAGCAGCACAGTGTTGCCACCATCAGCCTGGCGGTGGATTTGCCGCACGAAATCCGCGGCACGCACATGAGCCGTTTTGTGGAATGCATGCAGACGGTCGGCACCGTCAGCCCCAACGGGCTGGAAG
>CASEGD010000196.1 GCA_949287345.1 uncultured Phascolarctobacterium sp.
GGTTAAGCGCGGCAAAAACAAAAGCGCCAGCACCGTGCCGCAAAAATACACAACCGTTACCATGGACATAACGCCGTTGCCCGCGCCCAGCTGCTGCGCATATAAATTATAATAAGGTATCGGCGCGCCGCCCGCCACAAACGCTGCCGTCAGCGAAAGCGACGCCGCCGTAAACCCCAGAAGCTGTTTTTTAGCTTTCAAAATAAACGCTTCCTTTATATTTTTTACTTATTATAAACCTTTAAGCTTGCTTCAAGTCAAGTTAAATTTACCTGTTGTAATAAATCAGCATTGCCATCTGCGCCTCGCCAGCGCCGGTGTTGGCATAGGCATGGGGCACATCCGCCTTAAAGCGGATAGAATCGCCCGCGTTTAAGCTGTAAACCTCGCTGCCCACTGTAATTTTTACGCTGCCGCTGAAAACGGTAATGTATTCCTCCGCTCCCTTTAGATGCGCCTGCGCCTGCAAGCTGCCGCCTTCCTTAATAACAATGCGGTAAGTTTCAAAGCCCTTTGCTTCGTCAAAAGCAAAGGCCGGGTAATTTAAATAACACCCGCCGTCCTCCGCCAAAGGCTCGCCGCTGTGCAAAACGGCAACGCTTGCCTCCTGCGGCTGCTCCATCAGCGCCGTAAAGGAAACCTTGTAGCCGTTGGCAATCTTCCACAAAACGGAAATCGTCGGGTTCACGTCGCCCTTTTCAATCTGCGCCAGCATACTGCGCGATACGCCCGTCGCCTCAGCAGCGGCGTCCAGCGTCAGCCTGCGCTGTTCGCGCAGCGCCTTCGCGTTAAGCGCAATAATATTATTAACGTCCATACCCTGCACCTCTTGACAATATATTAAACTAAAAGTACAATATAATAAAATACATTATGTTGTACTTTTTTCTTTTATATTAGCACATACGCAAAGGAGAGTCAAACCATGTTTAACTGGCTGGCGTTTTTAACCTACGCTTTTATTACTGCTGCTACGCCGGGGCCGAATAATATTATGTCCATGTCTAACGGCGGCAGGCTGGGCTTTATGGGCGCGCTGCCCTTTAACTTTGGCATTTGGGCGGGCTTCAGCGCCGTTATGCTTTTGTGCACCGCCTTTTGCACCACGCTTACCAATTTAATCCCTGCCGTTAAAACGCCCATGCTGATTGCGGGCGCGGTGTATATGTTGCACCTGGCGTGGGGCACTTTCCGCAGCAGCGGCGTAATTGATGAAGACCACAGCCGCAGCGGCTTTTACGCCGGAATGCTGCTGCAATTTATCAACCCCAAAATTTATATCTACGGCATTATGTCGATGCAGGCGTACATTCTGCCCTTTTACGCAGGCGAGCCTCTTACGCTGGCGCTGTTCGCCCTGCTGCTCGCCTTTATCGGTTTTGCGTTTACGCTATGCTGGTCAGCCTTCGGCTCGGCGTTCCGCCTGCTGTTCAGCCGCCACACTAAAACCGTTAACACCATTATGGCACTGCTTTTGGTATATTGCGCAGCATCGCTGTTTTAGGGCGTAAAAAAACACACAGCTTTCTAAGCTGTGT
The DNA here is from genome assembly GCA_949287345.1 of uncultured Phascolarctobacterium sp. Lineage (GTDB taxonomy): Bacteria > Bacillota > Negativicutes > Acidaminococcales > Acidaminococcaceae > Fusicatenibacter_A. The sequence continues at coordinate 1,539 of CASEGD010000196.1, forward strand.
GTTTTTTATTATTCAATTTATTTCATGCATTCTTTAATTGCTTTGGCCATACGTTTAACGCCTTCAACAATTCTGTCTTCGGTCATGTTGGAGTAGTTAACACGCAGGCTGCGGTCGGTTTTATCGTTCGGGTAGAAAGCGTCGCCGATAACGGCAGCAACTTTCATCTCGATGCATTTGTGGAATACGGTTTTGGCGCTTACGCCTTCCGGCAGAGTTACCCACAGGAACAGGCCGCCCTGCGGACGGGTAAATTCAACGCCTGCGGGGAATTCTTCTTCCATGGTTTTAACAATCAGATCGCGGCGTTTTCTGTACAGCGCTTTGATTTCTTCAACATGCGCGTCAAGGTCGTAGTTGTCCATGTAAGCGTCGGCAACGCCCTGGTCAAAGTTAGAGGTGTGCAGGTCGGCGCTTTGTTTGATTTTAACAAATTCTTCCACAACGGAATGTTCCGCTGCAACCCAGCCTAAACGCAGG
>CASEGD010000197.1 GCA_949287345.1 uncultured Phascolarctobacterium sp.
CCTGCGTTTAGGCTGGGTTGCAGCGGAACATTCCGTTGTGGAAGAATTTGTTAAAATCAAACAAAGCGCCGACCTGCACACCTCTAACTTTGACCAGGGTGTTGCCGACGCTTACATGGACGCCTACGACCTTGACGCGCACGTTGAAGAAATCAAGGCGCTGTACAGAAAACGCCGCGATTTGATTGTTAAAACCATGGAAGAAGAATTCCCGGCAGGCGTTGAATTTACTCGTCCGCAGGGCGGCCTGTTCCTGTGGGTAACTCTGCCGGAAGGCGTAAGCGCCAAAACCGTATTCCATAAATGCATTGAGATGAAAGTTGCTGCCGTTATCGGCGACGCTTTCTACCCGAACGATAAAACCGACCGCAGCCTGCGCGTAAACTACTCCAACATGACCGAAGACAGAATTGTTGAAGGCGTTAAACGTATGGCCAAAGCCATTAAAGAATGCATGAAATAATTTAGTTAATAAAAAAACACACAGCCCAAAAAGCTGTGTGTTTTTTTACGCCCTAAAACAATGACACCGCACAATAAACCAGCAGCAGTGCCATAATAGTGTTAACTATTTTGGTGTGGCGGCTGAAGATTAGGCGGAACGCGGAGCCGAAGGCGGACCAGCACAGCGTAAAGGCAAAGCCGATAAAGGCGAGTAGCAGGGCAAACAGCGCCAGCGTCAGCGGTTCGCCTGCGTAAAAGGGCAGAATGTAAGCCTGCATCGACATAATACCGTAAATATAAATTTTGGGGTTAATAAATTGCAGCAGCATGCCGGCGTAAAAACCGCTGCTGCTGTGCCTATCTTCAATTACACCGCTGCTGCGGAAGGTACTCCACGCCAGGTGCAGCATATACGCCGCGCCTGCAATCAGCATGGGCGTTTTAACGGCGGGTATTAAATTGGTAAGCGTGGCGCAAAAGGCGGTGCACAAAAGCATAACGGCGCTGAAGCCCGCACAAATGCCGAAGTTGAAGGGCAGCGCGCCCCTAAAGCCCAGCCTGCCGCCGTTAGACATGGACATAATATTATTCGGCCCCGGCGTGGCAGCCGTAATAAAGGCGTAGGTTAAAAACGCTAGCCAGTTAAACATGGTTTGACTCTCCTTTGCGTATGTGCTAATATAAAAGAAAATAGTACAACATAATGTATTTTGCTATATTGTACTATTAGTTTAATATATTGTCAAGGGGTGCAGGGCATGGACGTTAATAATATTATTGCGCATAACGCCAAAGCCATACGCGAGCAGCGCAGGCTGACGCTTGATGCGGCGGCAGAGGCAACGGGCGTATCGCGCAGTATGCTGGCGCAGATTGAAAAGGGCGACGTAAACCCAACCATTTCCGTTTTGTGGAAGATTGCTAACGGCTACAAGGTTTCTTTTACGGCGCTGATGGAGCAGCCGCAGGAGGTGAGCGCTGCCGTTTTACACAGCGGCGAGCCTTTAGCGGAGGACGGCGGACGTTATTTAAACTACCCGGCTTTTGCTTTTGATGAAACCAAAGGCTTTGAAACCTACCGCATCGTTATTAAAGAAGGCGGCAGCTTACAGGCGCAGGCGCATCTAACGGGCGCGGAGGAATACATTACCGTTTTCCGCGGCAGCGTAAAAATTACGGTGGGCAATGAGGCGTACAGCTTAAGCACAGGCGATTCTATCCGCTTTAAGGCGGATGTGCCCCATGCCTATGCCAACACCGGCGTGGGCGAGGCGCAGCTGGCGATGCTTATTTATTACAACAGGTAATTTTAGCTTGATTTTAAGCCGGCTTGAAGGTTTATAATAAGTAAAAAATATAAAGGAAGCGTTATTTTGAAAGCTAAAAAACAGCTTTTAGGTTTTGCGGCGGCGTCGCTTTCGCTGACGGCAGCGTTTGTGGCGGGCGGCGCGCCGATACCTTATTATAATTTATACGCGCAGCAGCTGGGCGCGGGCAACGGCGTTATGTCCATGGTAACGGTTGTGTATTTTTGCGGCACGGTGCTGGCGCTTTTGTTTTTGCCGCGCTTAACC
>CASEGD010000198.1 GCA_949287345.1 uncultured Phascolarctobacterium sp.
GTGCTCTTGGTCAGCATCGGGGTTTCAATTTCGCAGAAATCATGGTTGTCCATGTAGTCGCGCATCAGTTTGGTAACTTTGTGGCGCAGCATTAAATTGCGCTGCATTTCCGGGCGGCGCAAATCCAGATAGCGGTATTTCAGGCGCAGGTTTTCGTCAACATCGATGCCGTCCTGAATGTAAAACGGCGGGGTTTTGGCGCTGTTCAGCACTTCAAGCTCTTTGGCAACAACTTCAACTTCGCCGGTGGCAAGGTTGGGGTTGATGGTTTCATCGCTGCGCAGACGTACAACGCCGTGCACTTTAATAACATACTCGCTGCGGATAGCTTCGGCAGTGGCAAAATCATTGCCGGCATGGTCGGGGTCAACCACAACCTGAACAATACCGCTGCGGTCGCGCAGGTCAATAAAAATCAGTCCGCCGTGGTCGCGTCTTTTGGCAACCCAGCCGCAAAGCACAACCTCTTTTTCGTTGTCGGCCTTGCCAAGCGTGCCGCAATAATGATTGCGTTTCAAATTACTCATACTTTTGCACCTCTGTTTGTAAAATTGTTACTATATCATCAACAGGAATTTCTGTCTGCGTGCTTTCAGCCATGTTTTTAAGCGTTACAGCGCCGCGTGCCAGCTCGTCGTCGCCAAAAATAACGGCAAAACGTGCGTTAAGGCGTCCGGCCTGCTTCATCTGCGCTTTCATGCTGCGCGCCAAAAAGTCAAACTCGGTTTTTAAACCGGCCTGCCTTAAGGCGATGGCTGTTTTAAACGCTGTTTCAAAATTAGCCTGATTGGGGCATACTACAAAGGCGTCGATGCCGTCCTTATGCTCCGGCAAAAGGTTCTGGCTTTCCAGCGCCAGCAAAATGCGTTCCATGCCCATCGCAAAACCGATGCCGGAAACATCCTGCCCGCCGATTTCCTTAACCAGCCCGTCGTAACGCCCGCCGCCGCAAACTGCGCTCTGCGCGCCCAGCGGCACATACTGGATTTCAAACGCGGTTTTGGTGTAATAATCAAGCCCGCGCACCAGCGTGTTATCTACTTCAAAATCAACGCCTGCCGCCGTCAGTAAGCGCTTAACGCCTTCAAAATGCTCACGGCACTCGTCGCACAAACATTCTTCAAGGCTCGGCGCACCGGCAGCCAGCTCGTTGTCATGCGGCACCTTGCAGTCTAAAAGCCTCAGCGGGTTGCGCTCAAAGCGCGATTTGCAGTCGTTGCACATACCCTCAAGATGCGGGCGGAAGTAATCCTGCAATTTGACGCGGTGCTGCGGGCGGCATTTGGAGCAGCCCACGGAGTTGATTTTTAAATGCAAATCCTTTAAACCCAGTTCCTTTAAAATGGTAACTGCCAGTAAAATTGCCTCGGCGTCAATCGCCGGGCTGTCAACGCCCAATGCTTCGATGCCGAACTGGTGGAACTGGCGGTAACGCCCTGCCTGCGGGCGGTCGTACCTGAACATCGGCCCGATGTAAAACAGCTTTGTCGGCGCGGGTTCGGCATACATTTTATGCTCGCAGAACGCGCGCACGGCAGACGCAGTATTTTCCGGGCGCAGGGTAATGCTTCTTTCGCCGCGGTCGGTAAAGGTATACATTTCCTTTTCCACAACGTCGGTCGTATCGCCGATGCCGCGCTTAAACAGCTCGGTATGCTCAAACACCGGCGTGCGGATTTCTTTATAGCCAAACTGTGCGCAAATACGGCGCATAGCGGCTTCCACATACCGCCAGTTTTCAATCTCGGACGGCAGTATATCTTTTGTGCCTCTTGGCGCAGTAGTAAGCAAGCTGATTCCTCCTCACTGCCTTCTACGGCTTTATCTATCCATAAATTTACATACTTAATAATTGTACCACAAAAACGGCTGTTTATTCAACACCATTTACGCCGCAGCGTAAAAATAAAGTAAAAAATAAAAATACGGCCGTTAAAGCCGTAAATTTATCGCGCTCGTCAAACTGCGCGGGCGTTGTTTCTTCCGCCAGCTCGTCCGAGCTGTGCCACAGCTCTTTGTAAAGCACGCGGTACACCGCCGCCACGGGCACGGCAAACAGCATGCCCAAAATGCCGTACAGCTTAGCGCCGATAATCAAACTTAAAATTAAAATTACCGGGTGCAAATCAATTTTTTTGCCAACAATACGCGGCATTAAAAAATTAGCGTCAAACTGGTAGAACACCAGATAAAACAGCGCCACGTAAAATGCGGACTGCGGACTTTGCGAATACGCGATGAACACCGCAGGCACAGCGCCCAAAAGCGGACCGACGACAGGCACCATCTCCGCAAGTATGGCCAGTAAGCCAAATACCAGCGGGTAATGGATGCCCAGTATTGCCGTACCGGCGGCAATGCAGAAGCCTGCCAGAAGGCTTAAACGCGCCAGCCCCTGAATGTAGCTGCTTAATGTAATGCCGATTTCATCAATAATGTGTGCTGCGCGCGGCTGTGCTTCGTAGCTGAAAAAGTTAATCATCATGCTGCGCAGGTCACGCCAGTCTTTTAAAAAGTAAAACGCAAGGAACGGCACCACAATTAAACCGACGAGGTTGGTGATAATATCCAGCGTCGATTTTAACAGGTTGCGCAGTACCGCCGCCACAAAGCCCATCAGCCAGCTGGTAATGTAGTCAAAAAGGCTTTCGATGTTATGCGGCAGCGTCGGGTAATTGGAAGGGTCCTCCACCAGCCAGTCAAATGTGGCGGCGTCCATTTTGGTGGTG
>CASEGD010000199.1 GCA_949287345.1 uncultured Phascolarctobacterium sp.
GATAAGCCCTGAATTTCCAGCGGGAAGGCGATGTTGTCATAAACGGTGCGGCTGGCCAGCAGATTAAAATGCTGGAAAATCATGCCGATGTTCTGGCGTGCTTTGCGCAGCTGGGTTTCCGTCATGGCGGTCAGCTCCTCGCCGTCAACAAAAACCTGACCGGCGGTGGGCTGCTCCAGCATGTTGATGCAGCGGATTAAAGTCGATTTACCGGCGCCGGAAAGGCCGATGATGCCGAAAATTTCGCCCTGCTCAATCGTCAGGCTCGTCCGCTTTAAGGCGTGGATATCGCCCGAGGCGGTGTGGTAAGTTTTTTCTACATTGCGTAATTCAATCATACAGGTTCCTCTTTCTTTGCTTCGTATACTAAAAAACCCTTCACGTACAGGTGAAGGGTACAAGTTTTAAGCTGCATCTTTCATCTGCCGGATGTTTCCGTTGGATTTGGCACCGTTTCGCTGTGGATGGTTGCCGTAGCGTCATAGGGCCAGTCCCTCGGCTACTCTTGATGAATGTTTGTATGAAGTTGATGTATCAATCATACACGTTGTTTACAAATATGTCAATAAAATTTTTGCAAAAAAGCGTTAAAATTACTTGACTTTTTGTTGAATAAAGTATTAAAGTTAAAAAGGACGATTGTATCCAAATTAAAATCACAACGGACGTTTTATAAGGAGGACAGCCATGCCGGCAAAGACAAGGGACAGGCTTACCACGCAGCTGTTTAGGGCTGTTTTAAGTTTAAAGGACGAACAGCAGTGTTCTGATTTTTTTGAAGATATCTGTACAATTACCGAACTGAAAGCGATGGCGCAGCGCCTTGAAGTGGCGCGCCTTTTGGACGAGGGCGAAATCTACGAGGAGATTGTGGAAAAAACCGGCGCCAGCACGGCGACGATATCGCGCGTAAAGCGCTGCCTTGTTTACGGTGCCGACGGTTACAACTCCGTAATGCCCGTTTTAAGAGAAGGCAGCAAAGGCAAATAAGCGCATTTGTGCTTGTTAGCAGCTTTTAAATTATGGTATAATAATAAGACTAAATAAATTATTACGGCAGCCATGTCTGCCTGCAAAAAGGAAGTGCTGAACGTGGATAAACCAGTATATGTCATCGGCCACCGCAACCCGGATACGGACTAGGCAGCTTGGCGTTAACGCCGTAGCGGCGCGCGCAGGTGCGCTGAACCCTGAAACCCAGTATGTATTGAACTATTTTGGCGTGGAAGAACCCGTGCTTTTGGAGGATATGTACCCCCGCCTGAAAGATGTTGAACTTATCGCTGTGCCCATGCTGAACGCCGAAACCAAACTGCGCGAGGTAAGCCATCTGTTTACCGATTACGGTGTGCGCTGCATGCCGGTCGGCACGCCGGATAATATTGAAGGCGTTGTTACCGTAACCGACCTTGCCAAATGCTTCTATAAAGAACTGTGCGCGCAGGAAAACGAAACCGGCGCCGTTGATTACAGCCAGCTTCTGGACGCACCGGTAAAAGACATTATGAGCACCAGCGTTGTTGCCTTTAACAACAACGAACTGCTGGACGACGTTAAAAACGCCATGCTCGATACCAACTTCCGCTCCTATCCGGTAGTGGAAGGCGGCCGCTACATCGGCATGATTGACAAGGTACGCCTGCTGAAACCTGCCAAAACCCAGCTCATCCTTGTTGACCACAACGAGCGCACCCAGGCCGTTGAAGGCAGCGAAGAAGCTGAAATTATCGAGATTATCGACCATCACCGCCTTGGCGGCATGAGCACCGCTGCGCCTATTTACATCCGCGAGGAACCCGTAGGCTGCACGGCGACTATTATTACCAACATGGCAGAACTGCACAACGTACAGCTACCGCGCGAAATTGCAGGGCTTCTGCTTTCCGCAATTATCAGCGATACGCTGTATTTCCGCAGCCCGACCACCACGCAGATGGATAAGGACGCCGCTGCCAAACTGCAAAAAATGGCATGGCTGGAAGACCTTGAAACCTACGCTATGGAAGAACTGAAACAGGGCTCCGTTATCGCTCGCTTGACCGCGGACGAACTGGTACGCACCGACCTGAAGGAATTTGACTTCGGCGACGTTAAAGCCAGCGTAGCGCAGATTAACATCATGGGCCGCCAGCAGGGGCTGGATAAAGCGCCGGAACTGCTGACTGCACTGGAAGCAATGCGCGAGGCGGAAGGCTTTGACATTTCCTTCCTGATGGTAACGGATATCCTTTCCGAAGCAACCGACCTTCTGGTTGCCGGTGTAAATCAGGCCAAAGTTACCGAAGCCTTCGGCAAACCGGAAGCGCAGGGCCATTATTACCTGCCGGGCGTGCTGAGCCGTAAAAAACAAATCATCCCGCCTTTAACGGATGCTTTTACAAAATAATGTAAATTTGTTTACAAACAGGCAGCGTTTAATACGCTGTCTGTTTTTGTATGCACCCAAAATTCATAAAAATTCACGTTTTTATGTAAAAAATTATTGACGGCATTGTGAAATTGTGGTAAAGTGTACACATCTCCTGAAAGATTTGTGGAATAAGTATACCGATTATGGTTTCGGCGTGCAGAGGAAACACGGCAACTCGCGCATAAACAAACAGCAAAGGTTTGCTTCTTCTGAAGATTCGACAGGGGGTAAAAAATTTATTTTCCCTGGAGGAATGAAAAATGAAAAAATCTTTAGTTCTCGCTATGGCTATGGCTCTTGGCGTAACTGCCAGCGCTTATGCCGCAAACCCCTTCTCCGATGTACCGGCTGGTCATTGGGCTTATGACGCTGTAAACAAACTGGCTGCAGCAGGCGTTGTTGACGGTTATCCCGACGGCACCTACGGCGGCGACAAACTGATGACCCGTTATGAAATGGCTCAGATTGTTGCTAAAGCTATGGCTAAAGGCGCTAACGTAGACAAA
>CASEGD010000200.1 GCA_949287345.1 uncultured Phascolarctobacterium sp.
GGAGCAGGACGCTTTGAAGGTGCAGGAAAACAAAATCCGCGAGAAGGAAGCCTTTAACATCTGCCTGCGCAAAATTGCCAAACACGGTTTGCCCATGCGTTTGATTGACGTGGAGTTTACCTTTGACGTTAACAAAATTATCTTTTATTTTACGGCGGACGGGCGTATTGACTTCCGCGAGCTGGTTAAGGATTTGGCGTCGGTGTTCCGCACCCGTATCGAGCTGCGCCAGATTGGCGTGCGCGACGAGGCGAAAATGCTGGGCGGCATCGGCGGCTGCGGCAGGCCTTTGTGCTGTGCCACCTTCCTTGGTGATTTTGAACCGGTTTCCATACGAATGGCGAAGGACCAGAACCTTTCGCTGAACCCGGCGAAAATCAGCGGCGTGTGCGGCAGGCTGATGTGCTGCTTAAAATATGAAAACGACGTTTATTGCAGCGGTGCTTGCGGCAGAAGGCAGCCTCAGGAACGCGTGGAAGCGCCGAAGGTTGGCAGCATGGTTGTTACGCCTTTGGGCGAAGGCCGCGTAATGGGCGTCAACCGCGCTATGCGTACCGCGTCCGTACAGCTTACGCCGGACAACACCATTCAGGTGGAATGGGACGAAATTGTGGATGCAGCAAAGGCGGATAAAATTTAATGGTGCACAGCGGAATCAGGCGCGATTCGCTGCCGGGCTGCGGTTACACCGTGTGGCAGGACGCCGGTGAATTTACCTTTACCACGGATTCGGTTTTTGTGGCGGCGTTTGCGCATCTTGTAACCAAAGCGCAGGTGCTGGAGCTTGGCAGCGGCACGGGTGCCATCAGTTTGTTTCTGGCGGCGCGCGGTGCGGCAAAAGTCACGGGGCTGGAATTTAACCCGCGCGTGACGGAGCTGATGCGCCGCAGCATTGCCGATAACAATTTACAGGACGTGGTCAGTGTTATCGACGGCGACGTGCGTGAAATTAACAAGTATTTTAAAACGGAAAGCATGGATTTGGTCATTGCCAACCCGCCCTACCGCAACAGCGGCAACACCCGCAAAATCGGCACGGCTGCCTGCCATGAAGTAACGGCTGACCTGCGTGACTTTTTTAAAGCGGCGGCTTATGCGGTGCGCTACCGCGGACGCTTTGCTATTGTACAGCTGCCCGGCCGTTTTGCCGAGTGCATGCAGCTGGCGGCGGAGTTCGGGCTTCAGCCCAAGCGGTTGCAGTGGGTGCACAGCGCCGTTAACAAACCGGCGTGGATATTTTTAATGGAAATGACCAAGGGCGGCAGCTACGGGCTGGACGTTTTGCCGCCGCTTATTATGTACAACACCGACGGCAGCCTGAGCGAACAGGCGCTGGCGTATTACGCTAAATCGAAGGAGCAGGCAAAATGACGGAAGCAGGAACCTTATACCTGTGCGCGACGCCGATAGGCAACCTTGAGGACCTCACGCCGCGCGTGCTGCGTACCTTAAATGAAGCCGACATTATTGCGGCGGAGGATACGCGCCACACTTTGCAGCTTTTAAACCATTTTAATATTAAAGGGCATCTGGTGCGCTACGACGAGCACAGTAAGGACAAAAACGGCCCTAAGCTGATTGCTGAATTGTTGAGTGGCAAAAATATCGCACTTGTCAGCGATGCGGGCTTTCCCGGCATTGCCGACCCTGGCGAACAACTGGCGCGCGAGGCGATTGAGGCAGGCATTAAGGTTGTGCCTTTGCCGGGCGCAAACGCTGCGTTGTGCGCATTGATAGCATCCGGATTGCCGTCGTCGCCGTTCTTCTTCGGCGGCTTTCTGCCAAAAAGCAAAAAGAACCGCGCCGAACAGCTTGCGGCGTGGAAAAATATACCTTCAACCATTATTTTGTACGAAGCGCCGCACCGCATTAAGGACGTGCTGGTGAACTGACCAAACTGCACGAGGAGTTTTTCCGCGGCAGCGTCAGCGAATGTTTAGTGTGGCTGGAACAGCAGCCTCCGCGCGGCGAATTCTGCCTTGTTATCGCGCAGGGCAAAGCGGAAGCGCAAGAGCCGCAAACCGCAACCGACCCGCTTGACGAAGTAAAAGTACTAATCAGCGGCGGCATGGATAAAAAAGTAGCCCTTGCCCAAGTAGCCAAGCAGCGCAAAGTACCGAAAAGAGAATTGTATAACAGGTTGCTGGGTGAA
>CASEGD010000201.1 GCA_949287345.1 uncultured Phascolarctobacterium sp.
GACGTTATTATCCTTGACGAAATTAACATTGTATTACAGACAGGCATGCTGCCGGTGGATGAAGTGGTTGGTTTCTTATCCGCGCACAAGGGCGGGGCAGAGGTTATCTGCACGGGGCGCGGCGCACCACAGGAGCTTTGCGCCATAGCCGACCTTGTAACGGATATGCGGGAAGTTAAGCACTATTTCCATTTGGGGGTTGCCTCCAGAGCAGGTATAGATTTTTAGAGAGCGAGGTTAAGATATGAGTAAACCGATAGTTGCCATTGTTGGCAGGCCTAATGTGGGCAAATCGACCTTATTTAATATTTTTGCAAACAGCCGCATCTCCATTGTTGAGGACACGCCGGGTGTTACGCGCGACCGCCTTTACGCCGAAGGCGACTGGCTGGACAATCAGTTTATGATGGTTGATACCGGCGGTATCGAGATTATGAACAGCGACGCGATTGCCGTTTCTATCCGCCAGCAGGCGGAGATTGCCATTAAAGAGGCGGACGTTATTTTGTTTGTGTGCGACGCGCGCAGGTGCTAGCAGTAAACAAAGCCGATTCGCCGAAGCAGGAATTAAACGTATATGAATTTTACAACTTGGGTTTGGGCGAACCGTTCCCGATTTCCGCAGCTAACCATTTGGGTATTGGTGACCTTTTGGACGCCGTTGTGGCTAAGTTTCCCACGAATAAAGCAGGTTTGTTTGACAACGACGAAGACCAGATTAAAGTTGCGCTTATCGGCCGACCGAATGTAGGCAAGTCCTCCATTTTTAACACACTGGTAGGGCAGGAGCGCAGCATTGTCAGCGATGTTGCCGGTACTACGCGCGACGCTATCGACACGCCGGTTGTGCGCAACGGGCAGAAGTACCTGTTCATCGACACCGCAGGCATGCGCCGCAAGGGCAAAATTGACGAGCCGATTGAAAAATACAGCATTATCCGCAGCCTGCGCGCCGTGGACCGCAGCGACGTGGTGCTGATGGTTATCGACGCTGTAGACGGCGTTACCGAACAGGACAAAAAAATTGCCGGTTACGCGCATGAAGCAGGCAAGGGCATTGTTATCGTCGTAAATAAATGGGATATTTACGAAAAGGACGAGAACAGCACCCTGCGTTATACCGAAAACCTGCGCAAAGAGCTGATTTTTATGCAGTACGCGCCCGTTGTGTTTGTATCGGCGCTTACCAAGCAGCGTATCCACCGCCTGCCGGAGGTTATCAACTACGTTGCCGAGCAGAACGCAATGCGAGTGGCAACCAGCGTTTTGAACCAGGTTATTGCCGACGCTGTTGCTGTTAACCCGCCGCCGACGGATAAAGGCCAGCGCCTGAAAATTTTATACGCAACGCAGGTTAAAATTAAACCGCCGACGTTTGTTATTTTTGTTAACGAGCCGGAAATCATGCATTTTTCCTATCAGCGTTATCTGGAAAACAAACTGCGTGAAGCATTCGGCTTTGAAGGCACGCCGCTGACGATGATAATCCGCGGCAAAAAAGAGGACGAATAGAGGCTGGATAGATGGATATGATGAATTTTGTTTTATGGTTTGCGGTCGGCTTCGTGTTCGGCTCCATTCCTTCGGGCCTGTGGCTGGTTAAAGCCATCCATGGGATTGATATCCGCGAGTACGGCAGCAAAAATATCGGCAGCACCAATGTTTTCCGCACGGTTGGCGGCAAAACGGCGGCGCTGGTGCTGATTTGCGACGCTGCCAAGGGCATTTTGGCAGTAATGCTGGCCGACATGATGAGCGGCGGCGATTTGTATGTGATGCTGTTTGCCGCTATCGGCGCGCTTTTGGGGCACAACTATTCGCTGTTCCTTGGCTTTAAGGGCGGGCGCGGCGTTGCAACCGGTCTGGGCTTATTGATATTTTTCATGCCCAAAGTCAGCGGCATTTGCTTTCTGGTGTGGCTGGCAATCGTGCTGGCAACGCGCTATGTATCACTGGGTAGCTGCGTGGGCGCATTATGCGCGCCGTGCCTTGCCGTGTACTTTGGCTATCCGCTGCCGGTGATAATGTTTGCGGCAGTGGCGGCGGCGTTTGTCATCATCCGCCACAAGGATAACATCAAGCGCCTTTTGAACGGCACGGAAAGTAAAATCCGCCAGGGCAGCGCAAAAGACTTAAAGAAATAACAGAAGGACTTAAACAATAAACTATACGGCACATTCTGCCTTAACCGGCGGACATATGGCTTTTACCACGAAACAATGTTATAATAAATCTATGAGTATTACGAAAAAATTTTTTAAGGAGATGATTTCATGTCAGAAAAATCTACGTTCTATCTTGTAAGAGAAGAAATTCTGCCTGAAGCAATTAAAAAAACCATTAAGGTAAAAGAGATTTTGAAACGCGGAGAAATCAGAACCATTAACGAAGCTGTAGAAAAAATGGGCCTGAGCCGCAGCGCTTATTATAAATATAAAGATTACGTTTTCCCGTTCTATGAAGCAAGCAAGGAAAAAATCATTACCCTTTCGCTGCTTCTGGAACATAAACCGGGCGTGCTCAGCCGCGTGCTGAACACCGTTGCCGGCGACAGCGGCAGCATTATGACCATCAATCAGGGCATTCCCTTGCAGGGCGTTGCCAACACCACCATTTCTATCGAAACCAAAAACCTGACGGTTGACCTTGAAGCGCTGCTTGATAAACTGCGCATGATTGACGGCGTTAAACGCCTTGAGGTTCTGGGGCAGGTTTAATAAAAAGTTTTATTTAAGTTCGGGGGGAACATTTTGAAAGATTGCGTTAATATCGGACTCCTTGGCGTGGGCACCGTCGGCAGCGGCGTGCTGCACGTGCTGGAGGGAAATGCAGCCGAAATTGC
>CASEGD010000202.1 GCA_949287345.1 uncultured Phascolarctobacterium sp.
CAGGTAGTGCCGATGGAAGACATCAACCTGCATTTTACGGGCGATTTTCACGCCATAACATCTGCCCATATGCTGCTCGCAGCGATGCTGGACAACCACATCCAGCAGGGCAATACCCTCAACATCGACCCGCGCCGCATTGTGTGGAAACGCGTTGTCGATATGAACGACCGCGAACTGCGCAACATTGTTGTCGGCCTTGGCGGCAAAGCGCACGGTGTACCGCGACAGGACGGCTTTGATATTACCGTTGCGTCCGAAGTAATGGCTATTTTGTGCCTGGCAACCGGCCTGCACGATTTGAAGGAACGCCTGAGCAAAATCATCGTTGCTTACGATTACAGCGGCAACCCCATCACCGCAGGCATGCTGAAAGCACAGGGCGCTATGGCGGCGCTTTTAAAAGACGCCGTTAAACCGAATCTTGTACAGACTTTGGAAAACGTACCGGCCATTATCCACGGCGGGCCGTTTGCCAACATTGCGCACGGATGCAACAGCGTAATGGCAACCAAAACGGCGCTTAAACTGGCCGATTACACCATTACGGAAGCAGGCTTCGGCGCAGACCTCGGCGCTGAAAAATTCTTTGACATTAAATGCCGTTATGCCGGTTTAAAACCGGATGCGGTTGTACTGGTTGCAACTGTCCGCGCGCTTAAAATGCACGGCGGCGTGCCGAAAACAGAACTGGCTACCCCCGATGTGGAAGCGGTTAAACGCGGCATGGTCAACCTTGAAAAACACATCGAAAACATTAAACAATACGGCTTGCCGCTGGTTGTTGCCATCAACGCCTTTGCGCAGGATACGCCGGAAGAACTGGAAGCTGTCCGCGCCCATTGCGCAAACCACGGCGTAAATGTTGCGCTGTCCGAAGTGTTTGCCAAAGGCGGCGAAGGCGGCGTTGAACTTGCCAAAGAAGTTGTACGCCTGGCAACCGAAGAAAAAGCAGACTTTAAAGTGCTGTACGGCGACGAACTGAGCCTGAAAGAAAAAATCGAAACCATCGCCAAAAATATTTACGGTGCGGTGGGCGTAAACTATACCAAAGAAGCTACCAACGCTTTGAAAGACTTTGAAAAAATGGGCTACGGCCATCTGCCCGTCTGCATGGCCAAAACCCAATATTCCTTCTCGGATGACCCGGCGCTGCTCGGCCGCCCGGAAGGCTTTGAAATTACCATTAAAAACTGCCGTATCGCAGCAGGTGCGGGCTTTGTGGTAGTATTAACCGGCGACATTATGACGATGCCGGGGCTGCCGAAAGTTCCTGCCGCCGAAAAAATCGACGTCAGCGACGACGGCGTTATCAGTGGACTGTTCTAAGGAGATTTGTATGGAAACTTTGTTGATGAAAGGCAAGCCTGTGGCTGACGCCTACCGTGAAACGATTATCGCCCGTGTGGCGCGCGCGCTGGAAAAAGGGCGCAAGGTTACGCTGGCAATTATCGTCGTGGGCGACGACCCGGCTTCGCATGTATATAAGGACCGCCTGATGAAGCTGGCGGAGAGCATGGGCATTTACGTGAAGGAAATTTTGTACCCTGCCGATGTGAAGCAGGAGGATTTGCTGCGCGACATTGCCCGCATGAACCACAACCGTTATATTACCGGCGTTAGCAGTGATGCTGTCGGCACTGCTGTTACCGCCAGCAAGGATGTGGACTGCCTGAACGTGAAAAACGTCGGCGATATGTACCTTGGCTACGGCACCATGTCACCCTGTACGCCGCGTGCCTGCATGGCGACGCTGGAGCATTACGGCATTGAGCTGGAAGGAAGGCACGCCGTTGTTATCGGCCGCAGCAACGTGGTGGGCAAACCCGTTGCAAACCTGCTGTTAAACAAAAACGCAACCGTTACCATCTGCCACAGCAAAACCCAAAACCTTGCGGAAATTACCCGCACGGCGGATATTATTGTGGCGGCTGTGGGCAAACCCTGCTTTGTAACGCCTGATATGATTAAAGAAGGCGCGGTTATCGTCGATGTCGGCATTAACGCTGTGGACGGCAAACTTGTGGGCGACGTTGACCCTGCCGTTGTGGGCAAAGCCGGTGCGTATACGCCTGTGCCCGGCGGCATCGGCGTGGTAAGCAACATGATGGTTATGGATTTGCTTACGCGCAAAGAGTAAGGCGGCGCGCAAATGAGAAAGTTTTTGTGGCTGCTTTTGCTGGTGCTGTTCACCGGTTTTATC
>CASEGD010000203.1 GCA_949287345.1 uncultured Phascolarctobacterium sp.
GAAAAATATTATATCGCCGACCACGGCGTGCGTGAAGCTGTTTTTGGCGGCAACATGCGCGATATTAACCTTATTTTGGAAAACATTGTATTTATGGAACTGCTACGCCGCGGCTATAATATCTGCGTTGGCAAAAGCGGCAATTTGGAAATTGATTTTGTGGCAGAAAAGCAGGGACAGAAAATTTATGTGCAGGTTTGTTATCTGCTTGCCGCGCCGGAAACGGTTGAGCGTGAATTCGGCGTTTACGAAAATATCAGCGATAACTATCCCAAATACGTCGTTTCGCTGGATGAATTCGACATGAGCCGCAACGGCATCAAGCATTATAATATCCGTGATTTTTTAACCGCAAAAAACTGGCAGTAACCCCTTGACATGAAGCCCACTCCAGCATTTATAATAATATTGTAATTACACGAGTAATTGCTTTGCTGCGGAGCAGCGATAAACTTTTTAAACACACAAGCGAAGCCATGAAGGCCGTAACCGCTTCAGACAAGCGGCTGTTTCTTCATGGCTTTTTTATTTTAGTAAGTGAGTTGATTATATGAAATTTTTAACCGCGCTTTTAATTTCCGCCGCGCTTTTAACATCTGCCTGCGGCAGTGAAGCGCCCGCCAAAACCGAAAAAGTGTTCCGCTACGGCACAACGGCATACGGCATCGCCACGGAAAACGCCGGTATGGACGTGCATGAAAGCTATCAGGGCTGGAGCGCCATCCGCTACGGCGTGGGCGAAACGCTGTTTAAGTTTAACGGCGCCATGCAGCCAGAACCGTGGCTGGCGCTGAAGTATGAATTTTTAGATGATTACACCGTAAAAATTACGCTGCGCGACAATGTTTATTTTACAAGCGGCAATAAAATGACGGGCGAAGCCGTTAAGGCCTGCCTGCTGGATTTACTTACCCGCCACAACCGCGCCAAAGGCGATTTGGCAATTACGAGCATCGCCGCCGAAGGGCAGACGGTAACGCTTACCAGCGCCAACAAAGTGCCGGTGCTTATTAACTACCTGTGCGACCCCTATGGCTGCATTGTCGATATGAGCGGCGGCAACATAAGCGGCACCGGTCCGTACATGGTACAGAGCCTGACGCAGAAGGAAGTTGTGCTGGTGCCCAACAAAAATTATTGGGGCGGCGCGCCGGGGCTGGATAAAATTATAGTCAGCAGCATTACCGACGGCAACACGCTGGCGCTGGCGCTGGATAAAATTATAGTCAGCAGCATTACCGACGGCAACACGCTGGCGCTGGCGCTGCAAAACGGCGAGATTGACGCTGCGCAGGGTTTACCCTACGCCTCGCTGGCACTGTTTAAGGATAACCCGGCGTATAAAATCAGCACCGCCGATACCTCGCGCACCTTTCAGGCGGCGTTCAACTTCAACACGCCTGCCTTGCAGGATAAGCGCGTCCGCCGTGCCATCGCCCTGTGTATGGACCGCGATACCTTTGCGCGCGTACAGCTTTTGGGCAACGGCGTCGCGGCAGCAAGCCCCTTCCCGCCCTATCTGCCGTTTGGCGGCGATAAGGTAAACAGCCCCGGTTACGATGTTGAGCAGGCGAAAGCTCTTTTGGCAGAAGCTGGCTGGGCTGACACCAACGGCGACGGTTACGTTGATAAAAACGGCGCGCCGCTGACCCTGCGCTGGCTGACTTACACCGCACGGCAGGAGCTGCCGCTGTTGGCTGAAGCTGCGCAAAGCTGGCTGAAACAGGCAGGCATCCGCCTTGAAATTAACGCCACCGACGGCTACAACGATTACCTGCGCCGCGGCGACTGGGATATTTACGCCAAAGCCTTTGTAACAGCGCCTACCGGTGATGCTCAGTATTATTTTACCGCGCACGCACTGGCGGACAGCGCCTATAACAACGGCGGCTACCGCAGCGATACTGTGGAAAATTTAGTGCAGCAGCTGCGCAGCGAATTTGACCCCACCAAACGCAGCGAACTTGCCGTGCAGATAAGCCAACAGCTACTTGACGACAGCGCCTTTATGTACATTGCGCATTTAAAAATGCCGCTTGTTATGAAAACCGGCGTGCAGAATTTTACCGCCCACCCCTGCGATTATTACGAAGTAACAAAGGATTTAACGATAAACTAAACATAAAAAAGCCCGTACAGGAAATTGCGTAAGCAGTTCCCGCACGGGCTTATTTTATTTAATTACAGTGCCAGCATTACGGCACACATTAATTTGGCACGCATAAACAGCGATTCCACATTGGCAAATTCTTCAACCGTGTGGTTGCGCCCGCCTTTAACCCCCATAGCGCAAACGGTCGGCACGCCCACCGCCGTGGTAAAGGCTGAATCGGAAGCGCCGCCGACGGTGATAGCCTTCGGGCTGCCGAAGCCTTCTTCCTCGTACACTTTTTTAACAAGTTCAAACAGTTTCATGCTGCTGTCCAGCTTAACCATCGGCAGCAGGGTGGATACCGGCGTCATTTTGCAGGTAACGCCGTCCACATAAACCTTGTCGTTAATCTCTTTAAATTTTGCTTTTAAAGGTTCCAGCAGCGCCGGGTCCTCAAAGCGCATGTCAACGGTAATCTTGGCGTAAGCAGGGGCAGAGTTATGCACCGTGCCGCCTTCAATTACGTTCGCGCCGACGTTCAGCCCTTTGCTCCAGTCGGTCAGCGCTTCAATATCCAGAATTTTATACGCCAGCTCCTTAATCGCGCTGCGGCCTTCCTGCGGTGCGTTGCCTACATGCGCCCCGCGCCCGAAGGCTTCCAT
>CASEGD010000204.1 GCA_949287345.1 uncultured Phascolarctobacterium sp.
GGGCATTAAGCTGCTGGTTGTGGCCTGCAACACGATTACCGTTTTGGGCACGGAAAGCATTAAAAACGGTTATGCCTTTGACGTTGTGGGCATGAGCAAAGGCGCGGAGCTGGCGCTGGGTACGACCAAAAACAAAAAAATCGGCGTTATGGCCACGCCTTTTACCGTCGCAAGCGGTGCGCACAAAGCTGCTGTTAACGTGCTTGACGCCGATGCCGAAGTTTTTGCGCAGGGCTGCCCGGCTTTTGTGCCGCTGGTTGAGTCCGGCGTGTTTGAAGGCGAGCCTGTCGCCAAAGCAATCGCTGAGTACGCTGCGCCGCTGAAGGCTGCGGGCGTCGATGTCGTACTTTTGTCCTGCACACATTTTCCGTTCATCCGCCCGGCGATAGAGGCGGAGTTTGGCGAAGGCGTTACCGTGCTGGACCCGGCCGAAGCAACGGCGCTGCAAAGCCGTTTGTACCTGGAACGTGCCGGTCTATTAAAAATGCGCGGCACAGGGCACGCCGATGTTTGCTTTACGGCAGAGCTTGAACGCGGCAAGGCGATTGCGGAGCACATGCTTGATATGGACAGATGCAGCTTCAGGCAGATCAGCCTTAAATAGCGGCTTGTATACACGCCCGATGGGCAGGATTTTACAAAATTTTGTCTAATTATATAAAAGTATCATTTAATTAGCATAGTAAATTTGTGGGGAGTGGTATATATGTTGAAACATAATCTGGCGGCGCTGGCTGCCTTTGGCGCGGCAATGCTGCCCCAGCCTGCTTTGCATAGCAATCTGTCCGCTGGCAGTGCCGAATTTCTGGCACCATCATTTCGGCAAGGTTGCCGTATTCTGGGCGCTGGCCTGCGCGATGCCGATGTTTTTCGTCCACGGCGGCGGTACTGCGCTTCATTCCATCGCGCACGCGCTGATTGCCGATTACATTCCGTTCATCATTTTTGTCGGTTCGCTGTACACGGTTGCGGGCGGTATTCACATCAGCTCCAGCTTTATCGGGCGTCCGATTGTTAACACGGCGTTCCTTGCGCTTGGTGCGGTTTGTGCTAACCTGATGGGCACTACCGGCGCGGCGATGCTCTTAATCCGCCCGCTGATTGCTGCCAACGAGCACAGGCGTTACGACATGCACACCTTTGTGTTCTTCATCTTCATCGTTGCCAATATTGCAGGCAGTCTTACGCCTTTGGGCGATCCGCCGCTGTTCCTCGGCTTTTTGCGCGGCGTGCATTTCTTCTGGACGACCGAACACGTGCTTTTGCCGATGCTGACGGCTGTCGGCCTTTTGCTTGCCATTTATTTCATCACCGATACCATTCTCTTTAATAAAGAAAAGGCGGAGTTCCTTGAAAAAGAAAAACACTATCCCAAAGTTCCGTTCCATATCGACGGCAAAATTAACTTTATCCTGCTGGCAATCATCGTCGGCGCAGTTCTTATGGCAGGCATCTGGCATACAGGCGTCAGCGTCAGCGTGCTGGGCGTGCATTTAAGCGGCGAAGGACTTTTGCGCGACGTTATCTTCCTTATTGCTGCGGGCCTTTCGCTTAAGCTGACCAGCAAGGAAGTGCGCGAAGCCAACCAGTTTGGCTGGGACCCGATTTTAGAAGTTGCCAAGCTGTTCTTTGGTATTTTCGTTACCATCGTGCCGGTGCTTGAAATGCTGCGCGCAGGCCTTGACGGTGCTTTTGCGCCGGTGGTTGCGCTGGTTACCAACCCGGACGGCACGCCGAACAACGCCATGTATTTCTGGATGACGGGCGCGCTCTCCAGCTTCCTCGATAACGCGCCGACCTACCTTGCTTTCTTTAACCTGGCAGGCGGCGAAGCTCAGGTACTGATGACCGAAGGCGCCAAAACACTGATGGCGATTTCCATGGGCGCGGTATTTATGGGCGCCAACAGCTACATCGGCAACGCGCCTAACTTTATGGTGCTTTCCATCGTGCAGGAGCGCGGTTTGAAAATGCCCAGCTTCTTCGGCTACCTCTTGTGGTCGGGCTGCATCTTAATCCCAACCTTCCTGCTGCTTACCTGGATGTATCTTTTGTAAGCCGTAAGTATTAAAAACGTAACAAACTGCACTGTTTAAGTTATTTTACGTAACTTTTGCAGTGCAGTTTTTGCTATTGGGCAAA
>CASEGD010000205.1 GCA_949287345.1 uncultured Phascolarctobacterium sp.
TAAGGTTTTCCGCAGCCTTTCCACCGATGAACTCATCGCTTACGCACCTATCTCCGGCTTGCCGGATTATCTGGAAGAAGTTATCAACGCAGCCTTCGGTGACAGCAAACCGGAAGGCTATATGGCGGCAGTTGCAACCAGCGGCGGCACGGGCGTAATTCACCACGCTATCTGGAACTACATGGATGAAGGCGAAACCGCGCTGACCAGCGACTGGTACTGGGATCCGTACAGCGTACTGTGCCAGGACATGGGCAGAAAGCTTGACCCCTACACCATGCTGGACGAAAACAACAAATACAACCTGCCTGCCTTAAAAGCCAAGGTTGAAGAAATTTTAAGCAAACAGAAAAGCCTGCTCCTCATCATCAACACCCCGGCGCATAACCCTACCGGCTACAGCCTGACGGAAGATGATTTGCAGGGCGTTATCGATATCTTAAAAGCTGCAACCGACGGCAACGGCAAAACCGTAACCCTGCTTTTGGATATCGCTTACATCGACTATGCGGGCGAACGCCAGGAAGTGCGTAAATTCTTCAAAAAACTTTCCGGCCTGCCCGAAAACATTTTAACCATCGTTGCTTACAGCATGTCCAAAGGCTTTACCATGTACGGCCAGCGCACCGGCGCGATGATTGGCGTATCCAGCTCCAAAGCTGTTATTGATGAATTTAAAGGCATCAACCAGTACACCAGCCGCGCAACCTGGTCCAACATCAACCGCCCGGCCATGAAAACGCTGGCAACGGTTTACAAAGACCCGCAGCTTCTGGCAGCAGTGCAGAAAGAACGCAACGACTACTACCAGATGATTAAAGCCCGCGCCGACCTCTTTATGAAAGAAGCCAACGAATGCGGACTGAAATGCCTGCCTTACATCGCAGGTTTCTTCCTGTCCATTCCGGACAGCGACCCGGAAGCAGTATGCAATAAACTGCACGAGGACAATATTTTTGCCGTACCGCTCAAAGCGGGTATCCGTATCGCGCTGTGCGCAGTACCGCTGAAAAAAATCGGTGGTATGGCGGCAAAAATTAAAGCAGCCCAGGATGCAGTACATAAATAATTAAAATAATAATGAGTTTAACGAGGGGAATCTTGATATAAGAAAAGGAGAGATGGATTGTGAATAAGACAGACATGAAGTACAAAGCTTATATTCAGATTCTGGAGGAGGAGCTCAAACCGGCAATGGGCTGTACCGAGCCGATTTCTTTGGCCTATGCGGCGGCAGTTGCAGCAAGATACATGGACGGACTGCCCGACAAAGTATTGGTTGAAGCAAGCGGCAGTATTATTAAAAACGTAAAATCGGTAATCGTCCCCAACACCAACCACATGAAAGGCATTCCCGTTGCAGCGGCGGCAGGCATTGTAGCCGGCAACCCGGATAAAGAGCTGGAAGTTCTGGCTGACGTAACTCCGGAACAGATTGCCCAAATGCAGGAGTTTTTGAAAAACACCGAAATTACAGTTCGTATCGCCAACGACCACACCAATGTAGTGCTGATTGAAAAAGACGGCGAAAAAATCAAATACATCCCCGTTAACGGCGAAACCAACGAAGGCCTTACCGACAGAAGCCTGCTGAATATGGCCGACATTTATGATTTTGCCAACACCGTGGATATTGAAGACATTAAAGCGCTGCTTGACCAGCAGATTAAATGCAACATGGCTATCGCCGAAGAAGGCCTGAAAAACAGCTACGGCTCCAACATCGGCAGCACCTTGCTTGCCATGGCAGGCGAAAACCCGGATGTACGCACCCGTGCACGCGCTATGGCGGCAGCAGGCAGCGACGCCCGCATGAACGGCTGCGAAATGCCGGTTGTAATCTGCTCCGGCAGCGGCAACCAGGGCATGACCACTTCCATTCCGGTAATTGTATACGCCAAAGAGCTTAAAGTAAGCGATGAAAAACTTTACCGCGCACTGGCACTGGCCGACCTTGTAACAATTCACGAAAAAACTCCTATCGGCGTACTCTCCGCCTTCTGCGGCGCAGTAAGCGCAGGTGCTGGCGCAGGTGCTGGCATTGCTTATCTGCATGGCGCAACGCTGGACGAAATCTGCCACACCGTTTCCAACGCGGTAGGTGTAACCAGCGGCATGATCTGCGACGGTGCAAAAGCAAGCTGCGCAGGCAAAATTGCCAACTCCATCGAAGCAGCCATCATCGGCTACAATATGTGCAAAACCAATAATAACTATCAGGGCGGCGACGGCATCGTCGGCGAAGATATCGAAGAAACCCTCGCTAACGTCGGCACCCTTGCTAAAAAAGGCATGGAAAAAACCAACGAAGTTATTATTGACATCATGATTAAATAACCCCGTTTAAAACTAAAACCCCGGTACTTTTGTGCCGGGGTTTTTACCCATACCGGTATATAGTATAAAAATTTAAATAAGAATTAAAAATAAATAATTATTGACACTAATAATAAATAGTGCTAATATAAAACCATAACCTAATACAGTATGTACAGTAATGTTAACCGGTGCAAATCCGGTGCGGTCCCGCCGCTGTAAGGGCGTAAGCCCAAGCCAGCAAGTTATTGTATATAAGCATTGCAGCTTAACCTGCGGGAGACGGGTAAAAAATAAATCAGCTTATAGCTGTTTAGTTTTTTGCCGTTTCGGAGTGTACCCGAAGCGGTTTTTATTTTAGTTTGGATTAATCTAATTCCGTAGAGCTTGTAATGTGTGCTGTATGCGCGGCAGATTGCGTAATCTGTTTAGTTATATTGGCCTCGGCGCACGGAGCAAAGGAAACACGGACACTTTACTTGCGTACACTGCGGCATGATATAAATACTTTTTGGAGGAATGTATCATGAAAAAATCTTTAGTTTTGGCAATGGCTATGGCACTGGGCGTAACTGCCAGCGCATATGCCGCAAACCCGTTCAGCGATGTGCCGGCAGGGCACTGGGCTTATGACGCTGTTAACAAATTAGCGGCAGAAGGCGTGGTTGACGGTTATCCCGACGGCACTTACGGCGGCGATAAGCTGATGACCCGCTATGAAATGGCACAGATTGTAGCAAAAGCAATGGCAAAAGGCGCTAATGTGGATAAACTGGCTGCTGAATTTGCCGATGAACTGGACAGCCTTGGCGTGCGTGTAGCCAACCTTGAAAAGAAA
>CASEGD010000206.1 GCA_949287345.1 uncultured Phascolarctobacterium sp.
CAATGCCCATGCGGGTTTCTTCCGGGTTCAATGCCGAAATAATTATCTTAGCCGTCGCAGCCACCTTCTTTCCTTAATATAAAATCAATGCGTGCCGTGTACCACGTTAATGCCGGCCGCCACAAATTCATCCTCAAGCTCTTTAATAACCGGGCAGATGACGCGGTTGCCGTCCTCATCCTTCGGCATAGTGCAGTTGCTTAAATGCAGCGCGTCCGGGTTCAGCTTTTTAATGCGCTCCACCTTTTTCGCCATGCCCTCCTGATTGGGCAGCTTATTTTCCTTGCAGCCGTTGCAGGTAAAAAACGCCACCGCCTGTAAATCCTCATCGCCGTAACGTTCAAACGCGCCCGTTTTTTCATTCATCGCCCGCAGGCAGCCGCTGCCCGCACAGCTTGCGCTTACCCTCAAGCAGCGCAGAACCGCAATTTTCTTCATCTATTGTTCCTCCGTAAAGTTAAATATCGTTTAAATTTTTAACCGCCAGCCTGCGTTTTACGGCATCGGCAAGCAATACATAGCACACAGAACACAGCGGCACGCTGATAATCATGCCCGTGATGCCGAACAAACCGCCGCCGACCGTTACCGCCGCCAGCACCCATAAGCCGGAAAGCCCGACCGATTTGCCGACGACGCGCGGATATAAAATATCGCCTGCTGCGAAATCAAAATAAAAATGCAGCCGATAACGGCGCTTATCATCGTACCGATAATCGGCACCAATGCCAGAAAAGCCACCAGCGCGGAAATTACCAGCGCGTAAGGCATGCTTAAAATAAGCATACCGGCAAAACACATCAGCCCCAGCAAAAAGGCTTCCAAAAGCTGCCCGCCGACAAAACCGGCAAAGATTTTTTTGGAAAGCGCAGCTGCGTTCAGCAAATATTCGGCGTCAGCCCTGCTGCAAAAAGCGTACACCACGCGGCGGCAGTTGCGCGCCAGCCGTTCCTTGTCCAGCAGAATATAAATGGCAAACACCACGCCGATAACGATATTAGTGACAGTACCGACGAAAGACGTCGTCATGTTCCATGTGCGTGAAAGCAGCGTGCCCTTGTTGCTTTCCCAAAAGGCAATGGCGGCAGTGGTCAGCTCGCGCCACTCCTGCTGGATGTAGGCAATGTCGCTGTCCGATAAATCCCACACCGCAATCCGCTCATGCAGATAAACATTAAAGCGTGTCAGCGCCTCCGGCACTTTTGCCGCCAGCACTTTAAGGCTGTTGTGCAAATCCGGCACTACGTTGATAAAAAGCAGCGCCACCACACCGGTAATCAGTGCAAGGCTGAGCGTTACGCAAACCGGGCGCTTGGCAGCAGCAAATCTGTTTTTAAACACAAACTTCCAGCCGTTTTCCAACCTGTCCAGCAGCACGTTAACCACAAAGGCAATCGCACAGCCAAGTATGAACGGCATTAAAATGTTCAGCGCGCCGCCCAGAAGCTCCAGCGTCAGCTCGTAATTCCACAGCGCCCATATTAAAATAATAGCGGCAAAAATTTCCTGCCATCTTGTTTTTTGCATAATAAACTCCGTTTAAATTTAATAAGCTAATTGTAACACAAAAAGCGGTTTATGCAAAATAAAAGCTGCTTACCCCGCCCGCGCGTGATTGTACAATTTTGCCAGTTGTGGTATAATGCAAATGTTATAGTGCGCCTGTAGCTCAGTGGATAGAGCAGCGGCCTCCGGAGCCGTGTGCGGTGGTTCGATTCCACTCAGGCGTACCAATTTAATAAAAAATTTAAGCCTGCCTCTCAATACAGGGGCAGGCTTTTTGTTTTGTTATTTAACCAACAAATCTTTAATTTTTTGCAATTTTAAAACCTGCTCTTTAGCAGCTTTGGCAACAGCCTCTATACGGTTATCAGGCAGGTTTTCATTCTTACCCAAAACATCAATTATAAGCTCATCAACAGCTTTGTTAAATCAAGCAGTTCAAAATGTGTAATTAATTTTGCCACATCATCCTGATTATGCAAAAAGGCACGCGCCTCAAATTTTTTGCCGATATCGGCAAATTTATCCTTATTCCAAAGGCTTGTACCGTTATCATAAACAGGTGCTACACCCTCAAACTGCAAAGTTTCAACATTTCTTATAAAGCCAAAATTACCATAATGCCTGTCGGTATTGCAAATAATAAAATCAACCGCCAGCATCACGTCAAGCTGCTCTTTAACTTTAGGTATACCATACGCACGGCAGCACTGCAAAAGGTAATCATACTCATTATCGGCCTTAAGCAATAACGGCGATTGCGTCATGCGCATGCTGGCAGCCGTTACAAGTTCTGTACTATCTGTAACAAAGTTTTCGCAGGCACTAAAATATCTGCCGCCATCATGCACCACATTATATTTTACATAATGCGCTGTATCAAGCAGTTCAAAAATTTTAGAAGCAATCAGCTCATTAAAAGGTTCCTGCTCAAATGGGCCGCTGCCGGCTTTATACAAATACAGCCTGCCATTTACTTTATCCCGCACCCATTTTTTTGGCAGCATACCGTCGGACGTACTGTCCGGCGACATATAAAAATCTCTGTCCTGCGATACATACGACTTATCAAAAAATGCCTGCCCAAGCGCACCGCTGAATTCGTTATGGAAAAAATTAATATCTTCCCATTTTTTGCTTTCCGCCCCTTGCGGATTAAGCCAGTATTGGTCGGTAAGGCTCAAACCGTAATTTTTAAAAGGCAAAGCAGCCAGTTTAACCGCATATCTGCGCTCAAAACTTGCCGCACCGATACGGCTGCCCGGTATAGCACGCCCCGCCCACCATTTTGCAAGGCTCTTTTTTTGCGGCTTCCCGCCGATAAAATCCACACCTACTGGGAACGCTTTTTGATTAAAAACTTCAAGAATATCGTCGATGACATAGTTTTCCATATCAATGGAAAGCCTGCACAACGGCTTATTCTTATTCATAAGTACATAATCCATAAAGTTTCCTCCTGTAAGTTAATTGGTAACATTAATTATAACACAGGCTTTTTACATTACGCCACTTTATACCTTGTATAAACATATTCGTAAATGCGCTGGCG
>CASEGD010000207.1 GCA_949287345.1 uncultured Phascolarctobacterium sp.
CCCTGGTCAAAGTTAGAGGTGTGCAGGTCGGCGCTTTGTTTGATTTTAACAAATTCTTCCACAACGGAATGTTCCGCTGCAACCCAGCCTAAACGCAGGCCCGGGCAGAAGATTTTGGAGAAAGTGCCGAGGAACATAACAAGGCCTTTAGTATCGAGGGATTTGAGGGAAGGAAGAATTTCGCCTTCATAACGCAGTTCGCCGTACGGGTTGTCTTCCAGTACCGGCAGGTTATGTTTGTTGACAACTTCCATAAACGCTTTGCGGCGTTCCATGCTCCAGGTACGGCCGGTCGGGTTCTGGAAGTCAGGAATTACATAAATGAATTTGCAGTTCGGAGTGGTTTCAAGGATTTTATCCAGTTCTTCCGGGATAAGGCCGCCGTCGTCGGTCGGTACTTCAACAAAGTTAGGCTCGTAAGCGTTGAAAGCGTTCAGCGCGCCGAGGTAGGACGGGCTTTCGCACAGAACAACATCGCCCGGGTCAAGGAACAGCTTGCCTGCAAAATCAAGGCACTGCTGGCTGCCGGTGGTGATGAGGATATCGTCCGGGTTAACTTCGGTATGGTATTTATCTTTCATGCGTTTGGCAATTTTAGCACGCAGGGTCGGACGGCCTTCGGTGGTAGCATACTGCAAAAGCGCACGGCCTTCTTTTTCAACAAGGTCATGGGAAACTTTGGCAATTTCTTCAACAGGGAACAGCTCCGGTGCGGGCAGGCCGCCTGCAAAGGAGATGATGTCCGGCTGCGCGGTTAACTTTAAGAGTTCACGGATTTCGGATGCCTGCATCCTTTCCATACGTTTGGCAAATTTCATGTTCTTTCCCTCCAAATTATTTTTAAAATCAGTACAGCTCCAGTGGTTTGTGTACTTTTATAATTATAAATTTTATCACTTTAGCGTTTTTTCGGCAAGCAAATTGTTATTTTCGTAAAGATTTTTGTGTGCAAAACGCAATTTGCGGCATACACTGTTAAGTTGTTTACAATTTGCTTGGTTTATTTTGCGCTTCTTTTAAAATCTTATTTTCTTCCAGCGATTTTTTATAAAAATCCTCTGCCACTTCCCAGCCCAAATATTCCGTCAGCCCAACGGCGACGGTGGCGTTGGTGGCGCTGCCGAATATCGGTACCAGCTTGCTCAGTTCGCCCGCCAGCATTTTGCCGAAGTTGCCGACCATATAGGCTTTGGCCTGCGCTTCCGCCACTTCTTTGGTAATGGGCACGTTAAAAATGCGCGCCAAACCTAAAATCATCGTAACCTGCACCGCGCATATCGGCAGAATATCCGCACCAACGTAATTGCATTTAGTTTTTTCAGGCTCGGGGATTTCAACCTTCATAAAATACCTCCAGCTTTAAATGTGGTTTGTAACCTGTCTTAAATTATACCAAAACTGCGGCGGCGTGCAAAATTTTGCTGCGTTAAATTTGCCGCAACGTAAAACAGCACCGCCGTTGGGGCGATGCTGCGCTGTTCAGTTTGTTTTCTTTAAATTGATGAGGACGATTTCCGGATACGGGCCGGTGCGTACCGGCGGACCCCAAAAGCCGTTGCCGTTACTGACGATGGCGGTTAAATCATCCACCTGCGCCGTGCCGTAATCGGTAAGGTACATATTGCTTGTAATGTAACGGAACGGCCACACCTGCCCGGCGTGCGTATGGCCGGACATCGACATATCATACCCCAGCGCCGCCGCTTCCCTTAAACGTCTCGGCTGGTGGTCGATTAAAATGCTGTAATAATCTGCGTTGCCCGCCGCCAAAGCCTCCAGCGCTTCCGTACCGCGGTCGCGGCTGTAATCGCGCAGGCCTGTCAGCTTAATGCCGTTGGGCAGCACAGTGCTTTCGTTTTCCAGAACGGTTATGCCGCTTTCCGCCAGCAGTTTGCGCAGTTCTTTGGGCGTTGTATCCATATAATCGTGGTTGCCGTACACGGCGTACACGCCCAGCGGCGCTTTTAATCCGCCCAGCGCGGCAAGCGAACCGTTATCCAGCACATAGCTGATTCTTTCATCGACGATGTCGCCGCCGAGGACAATTACATCCGGGTTCAGCGCGTTAACGCGGGCGCATAAATCTTCCGCCGCGCCTTTGGCGTTGATGTGCCCCAAATGCAAATCCGTTGCCAGCACAATTCTGGTATCGGCGGCAATTTTATCGGCTGCCACAACTTCGGTGCGCACAATCGGGTTCTGCGCCTTGTAAATGCCAAACGCCAAAACGCCGGTAATCAGCGCCAGCCCCGCCATGGCAAACGGCGTGCTGAAACGCACCTGCCAG